>NZ_JBSFXG010000036.1:0-88123 GCF_053595235.1 Streptomyces sp. NPDC002520
TGACCACAGAAGTCGGATGCTTCCGGCGGCATGAGTGCTCACCTGCTGGCGGCTACGGCACCGAGTCTCTCCGACCCGGCAAGTCCCATTAGGCGTCTGTGGCGAATGGCAGGTAGTCCACGGGATAGCCGAAGTAGGCCGGCCCGGCCAGGGCGAGGCCTGCGGGGGTGGTCCAGCGAGGGTCGCAGGGCGCGGCGATGACGGTGATCCGGAGGCCGTAGCGCAGGCCTTCGGTGGTGACCGGGTCGCCGGTCTCGGTGTCGAGGACGCAGATCAGGTCCGGGGTGGTGGCCACGGTCTCGCCGTCACGGGTGGCGAGCAGGTGCTCGTTCTGGAAATCGAGTTCGAGGATCCGGCCGTCGTCCGCCCCCGTGCCGTCGATCTTGGCGCGGCCGCGGGCGAAGCCGCCCTCCGTCCGCCTGCCGACGTCGACCACCTTGCCCGTCAACAGGTGCTTGCCGTCGAGCAGGCGCAGGGCTGCCGTGATGGGGTCGCGGTGGTGTGCCCGTGCCTCCCGGACGGCGATGCCGAGGTTCTCGGCCAGCGTGAGCGTCCCGGCGACGAGGCCGGGGGCGACCTGGGCGCCGGTCATGGCCGTGTCGGCGCAAGAGATCTGGCAGCCCTGCTCGACGCAGACCGCGCGTGCGAGGCGTTCGGCGGCGTGGCCGGAGACGGCGTCGATGATGACGGTGTTGCCCTTGTCGTCGGCCAGGGCCATGGGCGTGGCGCTCACGCCGATCAGGGCCGGCAGGACCATCTGTGCCTCGGGGAAGGCTCGGCCCATCGCGTCCCCGTCGACGAGTGGGAGGCCGGCCGCGGCGGCGCAGGCGATGGGGAGCATGGAGTTGATTCCGCCGATCTCGATCGGCGCGATGTGGGTGGCCTGCCGGCCGAGATGGCGTTCGAGGGCGCGCAGGGCGAGGAGTTCCTCGGTGCCGTTGGGGATGCGTTCGAGCAGGACGGTGGGGGCGCCCATGGCGGAGACCGGGACGACCAGTGCGTCGTCGGGGACTTCGTCGATGTCGACGACGGTGACCGGTCCGTGGCGGCGGATCGCCTCGCGGGCGAGCAGTTTGCCGACGTAGGGGTCGCCGCCGCCTCCGGTGCCGAGGATGCCGGCGCCGCGGGCGATGTCGTCGAGGTGGTCGAGGGTGATCTCACGCATGTCAGGCTCCGGTGGTGGTGAGGCGGGCGAGTTCGAGATCACCGACGGCCTTCACCCGGATCCGGGTGGCGCCACCGGGGAGGTAGGCGAGCGGGACCTCCTCGATGTCGACGACGCGTACGCTGCCCGGGCGTGCGCCGGCCGCTTCCGCTCGGGCGGTGGCCTCCGCGCGGGCTTCGGCGAGCACGGAGTCCCGTCCGCCGTCGGGGACCTTGAAGACCCGGTCGATCTCGCCGCCGATCTGGGCGATGGCGGCGCCGACGGCGTTGGCGACGTCGAAGTGGCCGGGGCGGCGGACGTCCTCGAAGCCGGGCAGGGTGCCGGGGACGAGGACGGAGCCGCCTCCGACGGCGACGACAGGAAGGTCGGCGGCCGAGGTCCGCATCCGGTCGACGGTCTCCGCGAGGCGATCCGCGATCCGCTCCAGTGCGTGTGCCACGAAGGCGGGGTCGAGGTGGGCCACGCGGGTGCGGTCACCGATGTCGGCGCGTCCGGCGGCGACGGCGAGGTCGGTGGCGGTGAGGGTGTCGCCGCCGAAGACGAGGGCCTCCTCGGTGAGCCGGTAGCCGACCGAGCGCGGCCCGGTCTCCCCGCCCGGCGTGACCAGCGAGCCGCCGCCGATGCCGAGGGATATCACGTCGGGGATGCGGAAGTTGGTGCGGATGCCGGCGGCCTCGCTCTCCCCCGCGGCCTCGCGGGGGAAGCCGCCGGTGAGGATGCCGACGTCGGCGGTGGTGCCGCCGACGTCGACGACGGCGCAGTCGGCAAGGCCGGAGAGGAAGGCGGCGCCGCGCATGGAGTTGGTGGGCCCGGAGGCGAAGGTTGCGACCGGGTAGTTGCGGGCGTGGTCGAGGTCCATCAGGGTGCCGTCGTTCTGGGAGAGGAAGAACGGCGCGGTGATGCCGACGTCGATGAGGGCCTTGCCGAAGGACTCGACGATGTGTGCGGCGAGGTCCAGCAGTGCGGCGTTGATGACGGTGGCGTTCTCCCTGGCGAGCAGGCCGATCCGGCCGACTTCGTGGGAGAGCGAGAAGCGGACGTGGGGGCCGAGTTCGGCGGCGAGGATCTCGGCGGCGCGCTTCTCGTCCTCCTCGGCGACAGGCGAGAAGACGGCGGAGACGGCGACCGAACGCATCCCACGGGCGGCGATGTCGGCCGCGGTGCGCTTGAGCTCCTCGGGGTCGAGCGGCGAGAGCGGGCGGCCGTCGAACTCCCGTCCGCCGTGGCAGAGGTAGGCGTGGCCGGCCACGGCGGCGCGCTGGCGTTCGGGCCAGTCCGTCATCGGCGGGAGCGCCGCGGTGGCGGGCAGGCCGAGGCGGACGGCGGCGACGGGGGTGAGCCGGGAGCCCTCGACGAGGGCGTTCAGGAAGTGGGTGGTGCCGATCATCACGGCGGTGACGGACTCGGCGGGTGCGCTGAGGGCGCGGATGGCGGCGGTCACGCCGCTGGTGATGTCGGGGGTGGTCTGGCACTTGGCGGTGGCGAGGACGCGGTCGTCGTCGCTGAGCAGGGCGGCGTCGGTGTTGGTGCCGCCCACGTCGATGCCGATGCGCATGCGGGGCTGTCCGTTCGGTCGTGGCACAGGGCCGGGAGGTGCGGGGGGGCGCCGGGGCGTCAGAGCGCCGGTGCCACAACTCGGGCGTCGGCAAGGGCTTCGGCCTCGAGCTGGGCGGCCGGGCGCTCGGGCTGCTCGACGGGCAGTTCCCCGGCACCGCGGACCAGGCCGAGGCGACCGAGCAGCAGATAGCCGGCTCCGGCCAGGAGCAGCGAGTTGAGGGCGGGTATGCCCCACCACTGGTAGTGGTCGCTCAGCCAGCCGATGACGGTGGAGGTGATCCAGATGGCTGCGGTGGCGGGGACCCAGGCCGGCTCGGTCTCGGGGAGGCGGCCGGCTGCGCGGGAGGCGTCGAGCTGCGGGCGCCACTTCTTCACCAGGAAGTACTCGGCGACCATGATTCCGGCGACGGGCGGGGTGAGCACGCCCAGGATGGTGAGGAAGTCCACGAAGCGGTCGAGGATTCCGGCTGCCGCGGCCAGGGAGCCGAGGACGCCGATGACGACGGTGACGGCGACGCGGTTGAGGCGGACCCGGAAGAGGGACTCGGCGGCGTTGATCAGGCCGAGGGCGGCGGAGTAGAGGTTCCAGTTGTTGATCTTCACGGTCGCGGAGACCAGGACGATCACCCCGATGACGCCTGAGGAGGAGGTGATGATGGCGATCAGGTCGGAGGACTTGACCGCGTAGGCCAGCAGGACGCCGGCGAGACCCAGCACGTATTCGCCGAGGGAGATGCCGACGACGGTCTGCTTGACGACGTCACCGGCGTTGCGGTTGAAGCGGGTCATGTCGGGGGTGACCACGGCGCCGAGGATGTAGGAGCCGGCCACGATGGTGGCACCTGTGGCGACGGAGATGTGCGCGCCGAAGGGGGCGGAGGCCACAAGGTCGCCGATGGAGTGCCGGGAGATCTGGACGGTCATCGACCAGCCGGCCAGACCGAGGAAGGCGGGCACGGTGACCGCCGCGGTCCAGCCCATGGAGCGGAAGCCGCGCAGCACCAGGGCCGTGACGCCCAGTCCGCAGATCAGGCACCAGGTCCACAGGGGCAGGGAGGGGACGATGGAGTGGAGTCCGGCGGCGAAGACCGCGGTCTGGACACCGAACCAGCCGAACAGGCTGACGGCGATGACCAGGCCGATCAGGGTGGAGCCGTAGCGGCCGAAGCCGGTCCAGCGGACCAGCACGGAGGTGGACAGGCCCTCGCGCTGTCCGGCGATGCCGACGAAGATACAGACGATCTCGAGGATCACCGAGCCCAGGGTGAAGGCCCAGAAGGCGCCCCAGAAGGACAGGCCCGCCCCGAGGGTGGCGCCGAGCAGGAACTGGGTGAGGTCGGAGAGCTGGCCGAAGCGCTGCAGGGCGACGTTGAACCAGGGGTAGCGGGCGGACCGGGGCACCCGCTCCAGCGGGTAGTCCTGGTCCGGTCCGGTGCCGGTGGTTCTGTCCTCGCGCTCGTCGAGCAGGGGCATGGGGCGGTCCTTCGGTCGTGGCAGGCGGGGGCGGGCCTGCGCTCGCAGGCTGAATGGGCGACGGTCACAGGGGGAGGGGTGGCCCCATGGCCCGGGCCCGGATGAGGACTGCACCGGGTAGGTACGGCACCGGAAGTTCGGGGTCGACGCGGACGTCGACGCTTCGGGGGTCGGCCCCGGCGCGTACCGCGCCGGCGCGGGCGAGTTCACGGACCTCGTCCCGGACCGCGTCGAGGTGCGGGCCGTCGGGGTCGCTGCGGTCGCCCGGGCGGTAGATCCGCTCGTGGCCTGCGCCGACCAGGCTGGCGGCGGCGCCGTAGGCACCGGCGGCCTCGCCGTGCTCCGGGCGCAGCAGGCGCAGGCCCGGCAGCGCGTGGTCGGGGACGGCTGCGGCACGGGGGCCGACGAGGACCACGGGCAGCGGCTCGGCGCCGGGCTGCATGCTGTCCACGGCCTCGGCGAGCTCGTCGAGCCGGTGGAGCGGGTCGGTGAGCACGGTCAGTTCGGGGAAGCGCAGGCTGACCTGGACGCCGCCGATACGTTCGCCGGCCCGGGCCTCCTGGGGGTAGCCCTGGGTCGACGCGCCGATGCGGCAGCGGCGCTCGCCGACGTCGACGACGAGCGCGTCGTCGAGTCCGGCGAGCAGGGCGGCGCCGCGGATGGTGGAGGCAGGTCCGCTGCCCAGGGTCAGCCCGGGTTGGCGGCGCAGGTAGTCGAGACCGGCGAGCGTCCCGTCGTGGCGGGTGACCAGGACCGTCGCACGGGGCGTGAGAGTGCTCGCGGCGACGCTGAGTTCGTCGGCGAGCCGGGCGACGAGGGAGCTCAGCGCGGCGTGCAGCACCGTGGCGTTCTCGCGCTCGACCAGGCCGAGGCCGGCGACCTCGCCCGACAGGACGACGGGCACCTCGGCCCCGAGCAGGTCCGCCGACTCTCGCTCCTGGCTGCCGTCGGCGGGGGCGAAGACGCCGGTGACGGCATAGGCCTGGACCCGGCCGCGGGTGCGTTCGGCGAAACGGGTGACCGCCGCGCGGTCGAGCGGGGTGCGCAGGGCGGGGGTGAGTCCGGCGCCGCCGTCGACGTTCTCCCAGTCGGCGAGCACGGCCCGGCGCAGTGCCTGGGGCCATCCGAAGCCCGGCGGGACGGCGTCGACGGCCGCTCCCCCGATGCGCAGGACGCCGACCCGGGCCAGGCCCTGACGCTCCATCACAGCGCGCGCGGCGGTGTTGAGCCCGACGCTGAGCTGGACGGCCTCGGCGCGGTGGGCGGCCGGCAGCTTGCGGACCGCGTCGGCGAGGGAGCGGACGGGGTCGCCGGGCAGACTGGGGGCGACGGCTTTGGCGATCACCGCGCCCTCGTGCAGGGCGACGGCATCGGTGCGGCTGCCGCCGACCTTGACACCGATGGCGATCACGCACGCACCTCCTCGCGGACCAGGCCGCTGAGGCCGAAGGCCTCGGGCCCGCCCAGGGCGAGGCCCGCCGGGGTGTACCAGATGGGTGGGGCGGGCAGGGCGAGGACGCGCACGCGCAGTCCGTAGCGAACGTCCTCGACGTCGACGGCCTCCCCGGTGCGGGCGTCGAGCAGGGCGATGACGTCCGGTACGAGGGCGAGGGCGCGGCCCTCGGCGACGGCTGCGACGAATTCGCTGCGGGCCTCGACGCGCAGCAGCCGTCCGCTGTCCGGACCGAGGCCGTCCACGAGGACGCTGACCGCGGCGGCGCCGTGCCGCTGCACCGCCGTCACCTTGCCTGTCAGCAGCGGCTCGGGCAGTTCGCCGGCGCCGAGACGCAGCGCCAGGCTGACGGTTCCGAGCACGGCGCTGTCGGCGGCCTGTCCGGCGGTCAGCGGGTAGTCGCTGCACACGGCGCGGCCGCCGAGGGCGTCGACCGCGGCCCGGACCAGGTGCTCCAGGTGCGGCCCGTCCACGTGGTCGACGACGACGGTCCGGCCGCGCTCGTCCGCGACGAGCGTGGGGCCGGGGCGGATGCCCGCGAGCTCCAGGACGTTCTGGTGCATCAGCGGGTAGGCGCGTCCCATGGAGTCGGCGTCGAGGAGGGGCAGGCCGCAGCGGGCGGCGAAGGCGAGGGCGAGACAGCCGTTCTGGCCGCCGATCTCGCTCGCCATGACGGCGGCGACGGGTCCGCCACGCTGCTGTTCGACGCGGTCCCGCAGCCGGGCGGGTTCGGCACGGCCGCCGATCCGCTCGGCGCCGACCGCGGACGAGCCGACCATGCCGACCGGCATGACCAGGGCGTCAGCGGGCAGGTCGGCCGGGTGCACCAACGCAACGGGACCGCACTCGCCGAGGGCGGCCTCGACGAGCGGGATCATGGGGGCCGCGGGGCCGCCGCCGCCCGAGCCGAGGACGGCGCAGCCCCGGGCGAGGGAGGCGAGTGCGTCCGTGTCCAGGTGCATGACCATCACTGTACGAACGGAGCGCCTGGTTCCTATGGGCCCGCAGCCCTCTCTTGCCGGGCTTCCTGTGCTCGGAGCACAATGCTGCGGTGTCGACTCTGTCCCAGTTGCTGTCCGCCCCTGGCCTGGAGGCGCTGAGCCGCCTCGCCGGCCCCCTCGACGCCAAGGCCGTCACGGGCGTGCGTCTGGAGCAGCGCCCGGAGCGACTGGCCGAGGTGCCGCGCGGCAGCGTGGCGATCCTCATCGGTGACCTGCCGGGGCACCTGATCGACGTCGCGGTCCGCGACCTCGTGGCGGCCGACGCCGCCGCGCTGGTGCTCACCCGCCCCGTGCCGCAGCCGCTGCCCCGGACCGTGACAGTGCTCGCCGAGCGCGGCGGCCTGGCCCTGCTGCTTCAGGCGGAGGGCACAGGCGCGGGGGATCTGGCGGCGCTCGTCGTCGCCCTCGACCGGGCGGCCTCCGGCGACGCGTCGGACGCCTTGGCCCGGGTGGACGCCGCCGCCCGCACCCTCTCCCGGGCCGGCGGCGACCCCGAGGACCTGGCGGCTCTGGCCGGGCAGGCGCTCCGCGCCCCGGTCGAACTGCGGCCCGCCGGCCCGGGCGAAGCCGAGGCCCGGGCCGCCACACCGGCCGGCGAGGCGTGCTTCGCCACCCCGGCGGAGCGCGGGCACGCGGCTACCGCCGTGCGGACCGTACTGACACTGGCGGCCTTGGCCGCCGCAGCGGGAGGCGGCCCCCAGGACGCCCGCCTGCGCTCCCGGGGGCGACTGCTGGCGGAATTGCTCACGGCTCCCCAGGACCAAGCCACCCGCCTGGCCGTCCGCGGCCGCTCCCTGGACCTTCCCGTGGACGGGTGGCACGTGGCACTGCGGCTGGAGCCGGCCGCCCTCGACGACGCCGAGCGCTACGAGTTCCTGGAACGCGTCAACACGCTCGCGCTGACGCGTCAGTTCGCCCCGGAACAGGGCATGCCGTGGATCGCGGCGGTGGTGGACGACGCCCTGGTGCTGCTCTGGACCCACCATGCGCACCCGGGCGGACCGGGTCTGCGTGCCCTCTCCGCCCGCGCCCGCGCGGCCGTCCAGGAGCTGCGGTCCCTGCATCCGCAGGCCGGACTGCGGTGCGGTATCGGCTCCGTCCACCGCGGGCCGCTCGGCATCCGGACCAGCGCACGCGAGGCCCGTGCCGCGCTCCTGCGCGACAGCGCCGGCCCGGTGGCCGCCCATGACGCGGCGGGGCTGGACCGGATGCTGCTGGAGTGGTACGCCTCGGACGCCGCCCGCGAGGCGGTCGACGATCTCCTCGCCCCCGTCCTCGCCCTGGGCCGCGAGCGGGCCGAACCTCTGCTGCGGACCGTCCAGGTCTACCTGGACGGCAACAACTCCCCCACCCACGCGGCAGGCGTGCTCCATCTGCACCGCAACGCGGTCGGCGCACGCATCCACCGTTTCACCGCCCTGACCGGCGCCGACCTGGACGACGCCGAGCAGCGCCTCGCCCTCCAGCTCGCCTGCCGCGCCTGGCTCTCGGCCTGACATGTCCGCCGATGTGCCGTGTTCTGCGCCGTCCTTGCGGGACGACAGCCGGATGCAGGATCGGCTGGGGGCCGGTCGGCGCCAGGTTGTGGAGCGGGCATCGCGTCGTCGGAGGACGGGTCTCGGTCTGGAGAATCACGGGGCGGCCACCCGTTGAACTGAACGGGTGGCCGCCTTCAGTGCCGTACTGCCGTCGGGGTCAGGCGCAGGTGCCGGCGAACGTCTCGCGCGTCACGACGTCCGTCGCGGCGGCGGTGGTGTCCAGCCAGACGACGCGCTGCCCGTCACCGAGGGACGGGGCCAGCTGCGAGCCGGAGGAGCAGGAGACGCGGCTGAAGTTGTTCACACCGGCCAGCACGTCGGAGGTCTTGGCGACCTTCACCTTGGGGGTTCCGTCCCAGGCTCCGAGGGCGCCCCAGATGGTGTACGTCGAGTACGCCAGGTAGGTGTCGTTCACGGAGAACTGGGCGACGTAGAGGCTCGACGGGTAGCGCAGGTTCGCCATCTTGGTCACGTCGTCGGCCGGCGTCGAGCCGAGCGTGGTGCTCGGGATCAGGAAGCCGCCCGTCACGCGGTAGAAGACGCGGTCCGAGGTGAGCTGGATATCCGAGATGTAGTTGAACAGGAAGCCACCGATCCGCTTGTTCTGCGTGGTGCCGGTGGCGATGTCGTGGACGTAGAGGTACGTGCCGTCACCGCCGGCCCACGCGATGGTGCCGTTCTTCATGGCGAGGTGGGAGGCCCTGGTGCCGGGCTCGGGCGTCACGTTGACCGTGGTGCCGTCGGCCTTGCGGAGCATGACGTCCTGCTCGCCCTCCGGGGTGGTGCTGATGTAGGCGACGGCGCCCTTCTCGGTGACCGGCTCGGTCTCGTCCGCGCCCGGCTCGTCGACCAGCTTCTTGATCTCGCCCTGGCCCTTGTCGCCGGCCTGGTAGATGCCGACGCCGTCGGCGGTGATCCGGGTGAAGACGACGCGGTCGCTGTCGAGGGACGGATCGATCAGGTAGGCGCCCCGCTGGGCGAGTTCGTGGTCGGAGGCGCCGTTCTGCTTGCTGAACCGGCCCACCGTGATGCCGAACGCGGCGCCGCCCTGGTCCCAGGCGATGGCGTCGCCGTGGCCGATGGCGTAGACGTCACCGTTGACCTGGGCGGCCTGCTCGTCGACGCCGCCGTAGACCTCGTAGGCGGGCAGGACGTCGGCGCCGATGGTGGTGCCGTCGTGCGTGCCGCCCTTCTGCTCCCAGCCCTGCTCGATGCCGTGGTCGCCGAAGGCCTTGTCGATCGCGGCGAGGTCGGTCGTGGAGACCTTCATGGACTTCGCGGCGAGGGTGACGGCGTTGCGCATGTCGGTGAAGCCGGACAGCGGGGTGAGGTAGTTCTCCGCGGCCCGGTAGATGATCCGGTCCGCGAGCTTGCTGTCGATGCTCTTGCGCATGTCCCACATCGCGCCGCCGACGATGGTGGAGTTGGTGTGCACTCCGCCGTTGTCGTAGTCGAGCGTGACGGGGATGTAGTCCTTCTGCGCGCTACGGCCGTCGTTCAGGTCGCGCAGGGCACAGTCCGCGAGCGGCTTGGTGCCGTTGCACAGGTACTCGCCGACCAGTCCGGACGTGGGGTCGCTCATGGCGATGCCCTTGTCGGCGGTCTCCATGGCGTTGCCGAAGTAGTCGGATATCGCCTCGTTGAGGGCGCCCGACTGGTTGAGGTAGACGAGCCCGGCGGCGTGCTCGGTGACGCCGTGCGTCATCTCGTGGCCGACCACGTCCAGGCCCACCGACAGCGGCACGCCGTTCATGTGGCCGTACACCATCTTGGAGCCGTCCCAGAAGGCGTTGGCGTAGTCCTTGCCGTTGCTGGCGACGTTGACGACGGAGTAGATGCTGCCGCCCTTGCCGTCGATGCCGTCACGGCCGAGCTGGTCCTTGAGGTACTCGTAGACCTTGGAGGCGTTGACGTGGGCGTCGACGGCGCCGGAGGTGGTGTTCGCGCCGTCGAACCGGTCGGTCGCGGACTTCACCAGCGGGACGTCGTCGGTGACCGGGCCGCCCGCGACGAGCGTGTAGTTCTTGCGCTGCGCGTCGTAGGTGCGTATCTGACCGCCGGTCCGCGCGAACATGTCGCGGGTGGAGTCGACCAGGGTGTACGAGCCGTCCGCCTCCTGGTTGGCGTTCAGCTTCGCCTCGGTGCCGTCCACGCGCACGCCCGTCCCCGCCACGGGCGCGGAGTAGGCCGCGTCGACGTTGTTGTACGACAGGGCGATGGCGCCGGCGTTCGCGTCGACGTACACCTCCTGGCGCACCGGACTGCCGTCGGCGCGGGCTCCGGTCACGGTGAAGTGCCAGGCCAGCTTGCCACCACGGGAGTTGGGCAGGACGACGAGGCCGTGCTCGGCGGTCTGGGCGCCGTCGACGGCGCCCAGACGGGAGTCCAGCGAGAACATCCGCTGCTTCGCGGTGGCCTCGGTGACCGTCGGGGTGGTGGAGACGGTGAGGTCGGTGTACAGGGTGCCGGTGGCGGAGAGGACCTTCTGGCCGCCGTCGGCCGGCTCGGTCTGCACCGCGTACTCGGCTCCGAAGACCGGCACGCCGTCGTGCTTCTGCCGGAAGCGGACCGAGGACTCCTTGCCGACCTCGGTGGTCTTCAGCGTCTGCAGATCGGAGACCGGGACCTTGTACGTGTCCTGATGAGCCTTGAGGTGCGCGCGGGCCGCCTCGGCGGGGGTCCCGGTGCGGGCGGCGGCGTCCAGGCCCTCCGTCATGGCCGGTGCGACCGGCACCTGGTCGGCGGTCGTGCTCGCGGGCTGCGGTACCTCGCCCTCGGCCCAGGCCGGTGTGGTCAGCAGCGACGCTCCGGTGGCTGCGACGACCACAGTGGTGGCCAGAACTCGGCGGAGTCTTCTCGGTCTCGTGGGAAGCACGGGAGCCCTCTCCATCGTGTACGGATACGTGAACTCGCACTGATGCGCGGGGTGCAGGGCCCCGGGCATCGGCCTCGATGGTTCGACACGGCCCGTTCCGTCAACAAGGGGTAAAGCCAGGCGCAAATGTGCCGTGGCGTAAATGCGCCTCAACTCCAGGGGGGTCCGGGGTGATTCGCGGATGTCTCGTCCAGCCAGCCGGACCGGGCGGCGTGCCAGCCCAGTTGGAAGCGGGTGGCGGCGCCGACCCGCACCATGAGGGCGTGCAGCCTGCGTTGGACGGTGCGGTGGCCCATGCCGAGCTGGCGGGCGATGGCCGCGTCGGTGAGGCCGACGTGCAGCAAGGCGACGATCTGCCGGTCGGCGGCGTCGAGTTGGTCCTCGACGGATTCGACCGGACCGGGGTCGCCGCCGGGGTCGCGCAGTCGCCAGCCCTTCTCGAAGTACTCGTCGAAGAGCGAGCCGAGCGCGGTGAGCAGCCCGGTGCGGTGCACGACGAGCGCCACGGGTTCGCCCTCGCGCTCCGGGTCGAGGGGCAGCAGGGCGATGCGCCGGTCGACGACGATCAGCTTGACGGGCACCTTGTCGGCGACGACGATGTGCTGGCCTTCGGCCACGTAGGAGGCCAACGCGTTGGCGGTCTCGGGCTGTTCGAGCCAGTCACGCTCGATGACGCTGCGCATGACGACGCCGCGCCGGGACATCTCGTGCTCGACCTCGTCGTGATTCTCCTCGAAGGAGAGCACGGCGGGCACCCGTCGCAGCGGCAACATGGTGCACACCTCGCGGACGGCCTGGCTCTGCATCAGCAGCAGTCTGCGCCGGATCGCCGCGGCACCCGACAGCACCTCGATGGGCGCGCCCGTGGTGTGGGCGCGGGCGAAGCGGTGTCGCTCGGCGAGGTCCGCGACCAGGGACTCGACGCGGTGCAGGGCCGTGCGGCGGGACTCGAGAAGCGGGCCGAGGGCGAGTACCGGCGAGGCGGCGCGGTAGCGCGGGGCGCTGTCATCGGTGCGGTCGGCGCTGGCGAGGCCGCGCTCGACCAGGATGTCGAGGGCGCGCGCCACCTCGGGGACCGGCCCCGTCGACCGGTCCGCCAGCGCGGCGGGACCGCTGTCGGGCCGGTCGACGAGCAGCCGGTAGACGGCGTCCTCCTGGAGGCTCAGGCCGAGCAGCGTGAGCAGAGAGGCGTCCGCGGGAGGCGGCAAGGAGGCCTCTGTGGGGACCGGCAGAAAGGTCTCCTCGGGGGCCGGCCCGGACTCGCGGCCCTCCGGCCGGGTGCCGGCGGCTGTCAACGCCGAGCTCCTTTCGGGGCGTTCCGGCATCCGTCGGAGGAGGGCGCCTCGCCCCGGTCGGCGAGCCTGCGGGCGTCCGGCGCGGCGACGACGGCCTCGGCCGCCGTGGCGAAACCGCCGCGGTACGCGTCGGAACGGCCGAACGCCCTGCATGGGTCCTTACTGCTCGCCACCGTGTCGCGCCCTGCCCCTGCCGCTCTGCTACGTCGTTGACGGGGGGCAGGCTATCCGTAGGGCTGTGCGCACGGCACAGCGGCGGGCTGATCCGCGCTACGCCCGAGCCGCCCGTGGTGGGCTGCTTCCCGCCGCCGGTACCCGGTAGCGGACCTCAGCGCCGGGCCAGTGCCAGCACACTCAGGCCGAACATCAGGACGCCCAGGGGGAGATGGACCGACGGGACATGCGCGATGCCGAGCACGACCTGCACCGAGGCGAGTACGAGAAAGCCGGACGCGTGCCAGATGGGTCGGGTCGAACCGCCGCCCGGCTTCCACGCCAGCACCGCCGCGAGCACGTACAGCATCGAAGCCGCGTACATCACACGGGCTCCGACACCGTGCAGCGTCTCACCGTAGGACGACGTCAGCAGCAGTCCGGCGGAGACCGCCTGAAGGAAGATGGTCAGGGTCTGCAAGGCGATCGCCATCCGCAGGAACGAGGAGATGCGCTGTGCGTTCGCCGCCGTCGTCACCTGAGTGGCCATGTCACGGTCCCCTTTTCCGCCGCTCGGGCAGTAGATCGATAAGGTCTCACCAGTCCGACGACGCGGGCGTGCGGAAGGTAAGGCGAGGGGGCGGACGAAAGCATGGGGACTGTCGGGACCGGCACGGATGAGATCGCCGGCGAGCGACGCCAACTGATCAATGTCGCCTATCGGTTGCTCGGTTCGGTGGCCGAGGCCGAGGACGCCGTACAGGACGCCTACACACGCTGGTACGGGCTGCCACGAAGCCGGCAGGCGGAGATCCTGTCCCCCGGTGCCTGGCTGACGACCGTGACCGGCCGCATCTGCCTGGATCTGCTCGGCTCCGCGCGGGCCCGCCGTGAACGCTACGTCGGCGCGTGGCTGCCCGAGCCGCTGCCCGACCGCACCGAATGGGACCACGCGGGCGGCACCGGCCCCACCGACCTCGCGGACCCCGCCGACCAGATCGTCCTGGACGAGTCGGTGGCCATGGCCTTCCTCGTCGTCCTGGAGTCGATGACGCCCGCCGAGCGGGTGGCGTTCGTCCTGCACGACGTCTTCCGGTATCCGTTCGCCGAGATCGCCGACGTTCTCGGCCGGACCCCCTCGGCCTGCAAGCAGCTGGCGGCCTCCGCCCGGCGGCGGGTGAGTGTCGCGCGCGCTCCGGTGACGGCCAACGGCCAGGCCGACGTGGTGAGGCACGTGAAAGAGGCATGGGAGACCAAGGACATCGCGTCCCTCGTCGGTCTCCTCAATCCCGCCGCCGTGATGACCGCCGACGGCGGCGGCATGGTCGGCACCGTCCTGCGCCCGGTCGAGGGCGGCGCCCGCATCGCCCAGTACATGGTCGCCATCGCCGACAAGGCCCCAGGGCTCGAACTCCTGGAGCGGTCGGTCAACGGTCTGCCGGGCCTGGTGGCCCGGCGTGCCGGCGTCGTCGTGACCGTGGCCTCGTTCGACGTCTCCGACGGGCGTGTCACCCGGATCTGGGTGGTCCGCAACCCGGAGAAGCTGCGGCCGTGGGCGCGGGAGGGCTAGACCGGGGCTGGACCAGGCTAGACCGTTTCCGCCGGATCATCGAGCGGGCCAGAGGAAACGGCCTGGTCGGGCCGGGCGACGGGTGGGACCGTGCCCGCGGCGCAGGGGTGCGTGTGGGCGGCGTGGAGGATCTTCGCGGCGCCTCGGACAGCTGCGGTGTGGGGGGCCGGCACCACGCGGAGCGGCGCGTGGAGCCGGCCGGTCAGGCGGTAGGTGATCTCGGGGCGCAGGGCCCCTCCGCCGGCCAGGAGGATGCCGCGCTGCATGGCGTCGAGGGTGAGTGAGCTGCGGTCCTGACGGAGCATCGCGGTCAGCATGGAGGCGACCGCCTCGGTGATCTGCTCGGGCGTGGCCGTCTCCCCCAGGTCGCTGGTGCCCAGGGCCGTCCGGCGCGCGTCGGTGACCGCACCGTCGTACAGCAGGACCACTTCCGTGAGGTGGGCGCCGATGTCCACGACCATCAGCGGACGGGTCATGTCCGCGCCGGCGGCCAGGGCGATACCGCGGGCGCTCGGCACGGTCAGGACGGTGCGCGGCCGGAGCACCTCGATCGCGGCGCGCGCCTGGGTGCGGTAGGCGACGCCGTCCAGGACGGGAGCGGTGACGATGACCATGGGGCGGGTGAAGCGGGGCAGACGATGGCCGAGCACGCGCTCCAGCATGCGGGCGCACCCCGGGGTGTCGATGATGGTGCCGCGCTGGATGGGGTACACCGCGCCGGGGCCGGGGTACGTCACGCTCGGCACGTCGACGACCACGCCCTTGCCGGCGACCCACGCGCGGGTGCGGGCACTGCCCATGTCCAGGGCGACGCCGCAGCAGCGCGGGCACATCGGCCAGGCACGGTGCCGGGCGGTGGCGGTGCTCAGGTGGTGCGTGCCGGTCATCGCGTCGTCTCCTTGGCCTGCTGGCAGCGGGTGCAGAAGCGGGCCTGCGGCACGATCGTCAGCCGTTGCAGGTCGATGGGACGGCGACACATGTGGCAGGTGCCGTAGGAGCCCTCGTCCATGCGTTGCAGGGCCGCTTCGACGTCGGCGAGGACCATGCGGGCTGAGGCGGCGAGCTTGACGCGGACCTCGAGCTGGGCCGCGGCTCGCTGCTGGAGCTGCTCCTCGGCGCGTGAGGTGACCGGTCCGGTGAGCTGACGCAACTGGTCCTGGCGGAACAGAAGTTGCTCGTGGAGGTTCGCGCGCAGCGCGGCAAGGTCCTGGGCCGTCAGGTGCGTCGTGCTCGGGCCGGTCGACTGGTGGTTCACCACTTCACCCCTTTTGAGGCAGGGCGTATTGAGGCAGGGCGTACAAGGTCGGTCGGGTGCTGGTCAGGCGGTGCGGCGCTGGCAGGAGACGCAGTGGCCGGTGTAGGGAAGGATCTCCAGCCGTTCGGCGGGGATGGGCTTGGCGCAGCTCAGGCATGTTCCGTAGGTGCCGTCCTGGAGACGGGCGAAGGCTTCCTCGATCTCGTTGAGAACCCGGTGCATCGCGGTCCTCTGCACCGACAGGAGATGGTCGTCCGCGCTCTGCCCGGTCTCGTTGAGGGCCTGCAACTGCGCCAGCCGGGTGGCACGGGCGTGTTCCAGACGTTGACGGGACTCGTGCGGGTGCATCGCGGCCCGGGTGGTGTCGAGCGACATGGTCCCTCCCTTTCTCGACGGCGTACGACGTGCGACGACGACGTACTGCACGCGCGTCGTGCTTCGACGGCATACGACACGCGCGTCATCGCGCAGGCTGATGAAGGGCGGGCGACCCGTCGGCATCACCGGGCCGCCCGCCGGCTTGGGTGAGCGTGTGTCTTCCAGCCTGGCCGGAACGGCGACGGATACCTATCGGTCGCCGGCCCCATTTGGGCCGGGATGAGGGATCCATGCGGCCGCGCCGGATACAGCCGACGGGTTCGCTGATCCCTGAGGGTGTCCGGGCACGAACCCGCGGGTCTCACCCCTGGGCTGGGGGCGGTGTGCGACGGGTTGAGTGCCTGTTCCCGAAGCCCTGGCCGGTCTAAGCTCGGCTGATGACCTTGGAATGGCGACATGTGATTGTTCACTCGGCGGATCCGCATGCCCTGGGGCAGTGGTGGGCCGAGGCTCTTGGCTGGGTCGTGGTCCACTCCTCCGATGTGGAGTTCGCGATCCGCCCGGAGCCGGATCGCTCGCCGGGGCTGGAGTTCGTTCTGCTTGATGAGCCCAAGAAGGCCAAGAGCCGACTGCATCTCGACTTCGTGCCGGATGATCAGGACGCCGAGGTGGCCCGTCTCGTGGCCCATGGCGCACAGCGTGTGGACATCGGCCAGGGTGATCAGCCCTGGGTCGTGTTGGCAGACCCCGAAGGCAACGAGTTCTGTGTCCTTGGCAGGCGGCATCAGTAAGGAGCTCTCCGCCGTCGGCACGAGCAGCGGGTCTGTACGCCCGGACGCGCGGACTCTGCGCGGAACCCCGTCGGCTCTCCGTCGGATCTCCGGCCGGTCGCCCGTCGGATCTCCGGCCGGTCGCCGGTCGGATCTCCGGTCGGTCGCCGGTCGGTCGCCGATGGGTAGCGCGCACCCCGGGAAATGGGCTCCGGGTCCCATCGACGGAGCCACTCGGGCCGGGACAGGCTGGCCGCAGCTCACTCGAGCACCCCGCCACCGTGTACACGGTGGGGCCGCACTATGCCCGACAGTGGAGGTGAACCGAGGTTGTCGTAACAGATGGGGAGGCGCAAGGCAGTGTCAGTGCCAGTGTCATTGTTCTGGCGGATCTTCGCCCTCAACGCCGTGGTGCTGGGTACAGCCACCGCACTGCTGCTGTGGGCGCCGGTGACCGTCTCGGTACCGGTGGTGCTCACGGAGGCGGTGATCCTGGTCGGTGGCCTGGCCGTCATGCTGGTCGCCAACGCCGCACTGCTACGGCTCGGCCTGGCCCCACTGGACCGGCTCACGAAGCTGATGACCACCGTGGACCTGCTGCGCCCCGGGCAGCGCCTGCCGGCTTCCGGCGGCGGCGAGGTCGCCGAGCTGATCCGCACGTTCAACGCCATGCTGGAGCGGCTGGAGCAGGAACGGGCCACCAGCAGCGCCCGGGTCCTGCTGGCTCAGGAGACCGAACGCCGCCGTATCGCACAAGAGCTGCACGACGAGGTCGGCCAGAGCATGACCGCGATCCTGCTGGGGCTCAAGCGAGCCGCTGACGACGCGCCCGCGCCGCTGCGCGAGGAGCTGCACGAGGTGCAGGAGATCACTCGCGAGAGTCTGGACGAGGTCCGGCGCCTGGTGCGCCGGCTGCGGCCCGGCGTGCTGGACGACCTGGGCCTGGTCAGCGCTCTGACCTCGCTCACCCACGGCTTCGCCACCCACACCGGGCTACGGGTCACCCGCAGCTTCGATCCCGACCTGCCCGACCTCACACCGGAGACGGAACTGGTCCTCTACCGCGTCGCCCAGGAGTCGCTGACCAACGCCGCCCGGCACGCGGAGGCCGAAAACGTCGTGGTCGCCCTGCGCCGCACCGACGACAGCGTGGTGCTGGAGGTCACCGACGACGGCTGCGGCATCAAGGCCGCCCACGAAGGTGCCGGCATCCGCGGCATGCGCGAACGAGCTCTTCTCATCTCGGGAAGTCTCGAGATCACTCCGGCACCCCGCACAGGCACCCGGGTCCAGCTCACCGCGCCCGTCTCCAGGAAGCAGCCCTGACCATGCACGACTCCACCACGACCGCCGGCACGCAGCAGGAGCCGATCCGTATCCTGCTCGCCGACGACCACGCGCTGGTCCGCCGCGGTGTGCGGCTCATCCTCGACCAGGAACCGGACCTCGAAGTGGTCGCCGAGGCCGGCGACGGCGCCGAGGCCATCGAACTGGCCCGCACCCACCAGGTCGACCTGGCCGTTCTCGACATCGCCATGCCGCGCATGACCGGGCTGCAGGCCGCACGCGAACTCGCCGCCCTCAAGCCGGGCCTGCGGATCCTGATGCTCACCATGCACGACAACGAGCAGTACTTCTTCCAGGCCCTGAAGGCCGGCGCCTGCGGCTACGTACTGAAGTCGGTCGCCGACCGTGACCTGGTCGCCGCCTGCCGGGCCGCGATGCGCAACGAACCCTTCCTCTATCCCGGCGCGGTCACCGCGCTCATCCGCAACTACCTCGACCGGGCCCGCCACGGCGAGGAGTCCCCCGACCAGATCCTCACGCCCCGCGAGGAGGAGGTCCTCAAGCTGGTGGCGGAGGGCCACTCGTCCAAGGAGATCGCCGACCTGCTGTTCATCAGCATCAAGACGGTCCAGCGGCACCGCGCCAACCTGCTGCAGAAACTCGGCCTGCGTGACCGCCTGGGCCTTACCCGGTACGCCATCCGAGCCGGCCTGATCGAACCCTGATCCCCGGCCCACAGGACTGCCAGGGGGTTCCGACTGCCACTCCCCAGCCGGAACCCCCTGGCCCCGCGCACATCACCCACACCCACCACCCACCACCCACCAATGACGAACCGCGCACCACGACGGAAGGGGGACGGTGCATGCTCCGCACGGCACGCACCGCCCCCGGTACGAGCAGCGCCCGGCGCCCCTTCGTCGCGCTGCTGGCGGCCGTCGTACTGGCGCTGCTGGCCGCGCTGAGCACCGCCGCTCCCCCACCGAGTGCGACGGGCGGACGCACGGCAGCCGACGCCGCGATCACCGAACACCATCAGGAAACGATCACCAGCCGCCACCAGGACAGCGGGCCCCTCGCCGAGGACGTGTGCGACACGTCCGGCACCATCCGGACGGCGACCCGCCAGAAGCCGCACGGCGAGCCCGTCCCCCCGCGCGGCCACGCTGTCACCTGCGCCCCGGGCACGCCGGTCACCCCACCCCGTCCCGCGCGTCACACGCCACCCACCGGGCACACCGTTTCCACGGACCGCCACACATCGTCCCTCCAGGGGCGGGCACCCCCTGCGTTCTCCGGCACCTGACAACCCTGCTCACAGCCCACCTCGCCCCACCTCGCCCCGCAGCGGCCCTCGCTTGGCCGCCGCGCGGCCGCGGTGCGCCTGCCGGAGGCCCCCTTGAACCGTTCTCTGCGCATGAGGGCGCTGCTCGCCCTCACCGTGATCGCCGTATCCGTGTACATCGCCGTCACCGTGCCCGTCCGCCTCGGACTCGACCTGCGCGGCGGCACGCAACTCGTGCTGGAGACCCGCTCCACCCCCACCACCAAGGCCGGCCGCGAGGCCACCGACCGCACCCTGGAGGTGCTGCGCGGCCGTATCGACGCACTCGGCGTCGCCGAACCCACCCTCGTCCGCTCCGGCGAGAACCGGATCATCGCCGAACTGCCCGGCGTACAGGATCCGAAGAAGGCCGCCGACGTCCTGGGCCGCACCGCCCAGCTCACCTTCCACCCGGTGCTCGGCACCACTGACGGCGGCGAAACCCCTCTCCCCCTGCCGAGGGGAACGCACGAACGCGTCCTGCCCGACGAGTCCGGGACAAGGCTGCGCCTGGGAGCCGCGGCGCTGACCGGCGAGCACGTCAAGGATGCCGCCGCCCGGTTCGACCAGAACAGCGGCGCCGGTTGGCACGTCATCGTGGGCTTCGAGGGGGCCGGCCGCGACGGCTGGGCCCGGTTGACGGGCGACGCCGCGTGCCGGCCGGCGGGCGATCCGGCGCGCAGGGTCGCCATCGTCCTCGACGACAAGGTCATCTCCTCGCCGCAGGTCGACCCGTCCATCGGCTGCCGGACCGGGATCCGGGACGGCGCCACGCAGATCACGGGCTCCTTCGGCCCGGACGAAGCCCGCGAGCTCTCCCTGCTCATCAACGGCGGTGCGCTGCCCGTGCCCGTCGAGACCGTCGAACAGCGCACGGTCGGCCCCACCCTGGGCGCGCAGGCGATCACCGCGAGCGCATGGGCCGCGGGCATCGGCACGGTGCTGACCTCGCTGTTCATCATCGCCGCCTACCGGCTCATGGGCGTGCTGGCCGCGATCGCCCTGGGCTGTTACGGCCTTGTCTCCTACGCCGTCCTGGCCGCGCTCGGCGCCACCCTCACCCTGCCGGGCCTCGCCGGTTTCGTCCTGGCGATCGGCATGGCCGTGGACGCCAACGTGCTGGTCTTCGAACGGGCCCGGGAGGAGTACGCGGCCCGCCGCCGCCCCAGTACCCGCTCGGCGCTGGTGGCCGGGTTCCGCAATGCCTTCAGTGCGATCGCCGACTCCAACATCACCACGCTGATCGCGGCCGCCCTGCTGTTCTTCCTGGCTTCCGGGCCCGTACGGGGTTTCGGTGTCACCCTCGGCATCGGTGTCCTCGCCTCCATGTTCAGCGCCCTGGTGATCACCCGCGTACTCGCCGAGTTCGCCGCGGGCCGTCCCCGGGTACGCCGCAGTCCCCGTCTCACCGGGATCGCGACCACGGGCGCCGTCCGCGAACACCTCGCACGGCGCGACCTGCGGCTGATGCGCCACCCCCGCCGCTGGCTGGCCGTCTCCGCCGTCGCGCTCGTCCTGGCCGGCTGCGGCATCGCGGTGCGTGGTGTCGAGCTCGGCGTGGAGTTCACCGGCGGCCGCCTCATCGAGTACTCCACCACGGGATCCGTCGATCCCGAACGGGTCCGTACCGCCCTCGCCGACTCCGGATTCCCCCGCGCCGTCGTGCAGTCCACGGGCGACAGCGGTCTGACCGTACGCACCGACGAGCTGACCGACGCCCAGGAGGCCGACGTCACCGGCACCGTGCGTGAACTCGCAGGCGGGGCGGACAAGGTCCGCGACGAACTGATCGGCCCCAGTCTCGGTGAGGAACTGCGCCGGGGCGCCCTGATCGCGCTCGGCGTGGCCCTCGGCGCACAACTCGTCTACCTCGCGGCGCGCTTCCGCTTGGTGTTCGGCACCGCGGCGGTCGTCGCCCTCGCCCACGACGTGGTGATCCTGGTCGGCGTGTTCGCCTGGCTCGGCAAGCCCCTCGACGGGGTGTTCCTGGCGGCCCTGCTCACCGTGATCGGCTACTCGGTCAACGACTCCGTGGTCCTCTTCGACCGCGTCAGGGAGTTGGTCCGGCGTTCCGCCCGGGCACCGTTGCCCGGTCTCGTGGACCAGGCGATCGTCCAGACCCTGCCCCGCACGGTGAACACCGGCATGGGCGCCGCGTTCATCCTCACCGCCCTCGCCGTGCTCGGCGGTTCCTCCCTCACCGACTTCGCCCTGGCCCTGCTCATCGGCCTCGCCGTCGGCACGTACTCCTCCGTCCTCACCGCGGCACCTGTCGCGGTCCAGCTCCACCAGCGCTTCCTTTCCTCGCGGTCGCGGCGCCGGCAGCGACCCGTCCGAGAGCCTTCCTAGACCAGAGCCTTCCTAGAGCAGAGCCGTGACGACGGCTTCGGCGGCTTGTGCGATGAGCTGGTCGTCGTAGCCGGCGTCCTGGGTGGCGCGGCTGGAGAGGACGGCGATGACGATCGGATCGCGGTCGGGGGGCCAGGCGATGGCGATGTCGTTGCGGGTGCCGTATTCGGCAGTGCCGGTTTTGTCCCCGATCCGCCACCCGGCGGGAACTCCGGCGCGGATGAGGTTGTCACCGGTGGTGTTGCGCCTGAGCCAGTCGATGACGTGCGCCCTGCTTTCAGGGTCGAGGGCGTCGCCGAGGAAGTACGCGTGGAGGTCCGTGGCCAGGGCTCGGGGGGTGCTGGTGTCGCGGGGATCGCCCGGAGTGGCTTCGTTGAGGGCGGTTTCGTAGCGGTCGGCGTGGGTGGTGTCATCGCCGAGGGCGGCCAGGACGGCTTGGAAGCCCTTGGGGCCGTCGAGGTCGTGGAAGAGCAGATTGCCGGCGGTGTTGTCGCTGTAGCGGACAGCCGCGTCGCACAGTGCGCGCAGCGTCATACCGGTCCCGAGGTGCTTTTCGGTGATGGGCGAGTGGTCGACCAGGTCCTCTCGGGTGTAATGAACGATACGGTCCAATCCATTCCCAGGGCTCTTCTTCGCCACCGCCGCCGCGGCGAGGACTTTGTAGGTGGAGGCGAAGGCGAAGCGTTCGTCGCCACGGTGGGAGACGACTCGTCTGCTGCCGGTGTCGAGGGCGTAGACGCCGAGCCGAGCGTCGAATCCTTCCTCCAGCCGGGCAAAGGCGTCGTCTGCCGCCGCGGTGGGCGCCGTTGGCGCAGCAGCGGCACCAGCTGTGGTGCAGCCGAGAAGCGGTGTGAGGGCGACCGCGGTCAGTGTGGCGAGCGAGGTGCGGCGAGTGATGTCCACCAGGAAATCCCATTCATGTGGGTATTCGGCATTTCCTCGACGCTACCTGAACGCCAGGGAACGCCGAGATCACAGCGCCTGGCGCATCAAGGCGAGTTGGACGGTTAATTCGAAGCGGACGGCTTACCGAGTCCCGTACGAGCGGCCTCTTCAGGTCACCGGTCTCATTCCATGACCACAACGATGCCCATCCCGGGCAGTGTCCACTCCTTGTCGACTTCGCCGGGCGACATCCCGACGGCTCACAGATCCGCGATTACGTCCCGGTGGTCCCGGCCGGTCAGCCCAACTCCTTGCAGGCTGGCGGGCACAGAGGAAGCCACCTCGATCGCGCACGGAGGATTCCGCTCGTCGTAGCTCAGCATCAAGCCCCGACCGACGTACGCATCCGACCGGCAGCCATGCTCAAGGGCTGCACACAACCGCCTGGGCCACTCGATCGAATTTGTGGACTCGTGCGCATGTTCCGGTGTCCGACTCGATGTCTGCGGTCGTAATCAGAGTTCGTGTAGCCACCCCAGAGGTTTCTCATCGATTCCTCTACGACAACCATCGGCCCACCCTCCGACTCAACCCACGCGAGGTCCACGGCCTCTCACCTCCTCAGCATCCCAGCCCCTTGACAATCCGCTCGCATACTCACGACAGGTGCCAACAGCCTTGCCCACCCAGTCCGCTTCAGAATGTACTCGAGGTCTCGCGGACAGAGTCGCTGCGGAAACCCATCCGGACCCTACAAGTTGATGGACCGAGGTCAGGGGCGGGCGGCACACGGCTGCCACCGCGACCGCGCTGGCATGACCCTATCGGTCACGGAACCAGTCCGAACCGGCCCCGTGGAGCGCCTGCGTGAGGTAATCACGCAGCGAGAAAGCCACACGCCACCTGCCGTCACTCTCGTGGTCCCACACGAAGATGTCACGGTCACGTTCGGGTCGCCTCACAAAAGCGAACAGGTCACCTCCACCACCGGCGCCGAAAAAGAGAAGGGGATCGAAGGGCATGTACAGTTCGGCAAAATCTGCAGAATTCCGCAAATCCAAATTTTCCCGCACAAGGTCGTCCACTCCCCACGCGACGGGAATCCCAAGGAGCGTCACGCTTCCAGTCTCAATGAGGAGTTCCCTCAGAGCCTCCGGGATCCGACATGACAGCGCACGTTCAGCCGCGTCAATACGACCACTCGACTCACCTTGACTGAATTCGACCCTGGCATCGATACCGTTGATGAACTCGCGCCACACCATGGAAAAATACGCTCCCATACCCCGAATGAAGGGACCATTCGAAACCTGACTTTACAGCAACAAAAAGGTCCCGTCCCACGCAACTGGCTGTGGCGCAGGACGGGATCGAGGATCAGCTCACCAAACGAGGGTGACGAGTCGAACTGCCTGGCCCTGCCTAAGTACTCGGCTGTCTGTTTCATTTGGTTTGGGCGTCATGCCAGTTGGTGGTGGCTTCGTGGGTGAGGCGGCGGGGCTGGACGTGGAAGCTGCGGGTGGCGGGGTCGCGTTGGACGATTTTCGCGGTCGATGCCGAGATGGGCGGCTTGTTCCACGACATTGGTTTTGTGGGTCTTCGAAGTTGAGCGGTGGGGTGGCGCTGAGGAACTGACCCACTGTCACTTCGCGTGAGCGCCTATTTCTCAACCTGCACCCAGGCGATGGCTTCAAGCAGGTAGGTACTACACTCGCTGACGCCGTGATCCCACGAGCCCGCAGAGCGGAGGAACACGAAGATGCAGAATCCGTTCCGGGATGGCGGTCCACTCGACATCGCCATGGGACTGCTCGGGCTGCTGGTCTCGATCGCTCTGTTGTGGAAGGGCATACAGATGGCCCAGAACGGGAGCTCGTGGTGGTGGCCGCTGACGGCGGGCCTGCTGGTCGCCCTCAACCTGCACGGCCTGTACCGGCGCCGCCGGGTGAAACGCCAGAGCGGTCCGTAGGCGCGGCGCCGCAAACTGGGCCTGGTGTGTCCCGTCAGCATGCTGACTGTTCGTAATGGCGCGTGATGCGCATGGGTTCGGTGCTTGTGTCTGGCCTCCTGAAATCAGGATGAACCATCCGACAGGAGAACCAGACGCTCATGAGCCACTTCCTTGCCTTCCTCGGCCTCGCAGCCACTCTCACCTGCTGCAAAAAGCTCACCAAACCCGCCACATGAGACTTCCCCTAACCTCGTGGTCCACGACGGTCGTCGTGGACCACGAGAGTGTGGCTGAACAGTATGGAGGGCTTGTCGGTGCGGTTTCGCAGGGGAGAGACACCCGAAGAGATCGCCGCATGGCGTGCCAGCGGCGCCTCCGGTGATGTGGAGGCCATGCTGAACATTGCGAGAATCGCGGCGCGTACGCCGGAGGACGCAGACGAGGCGGAACAATGGCTGCGTCGAGCCTGTGAACAAGGAAGCCTGGAAGCCATGCATCTTCTAGGGGTCGCTCTCATCAAGAAGGGTGACTCGCGAGAGGGCGAGCTTCTTCTTCGCAGAAGTGCCGACGCAGGGCACATAGAGGCGATGTACACCCTCTATCACTATTACGACTGGCTTGGCTTGCGGGGCAAGGCGCAGAAAGTCTGGGACAGCATTCCGGACGGAAAATGAACGGCGGGCTGTGCCTCTGGCATCCTGGGCCAGCGCCTCGGCCGGGCACCGCTGGAAGATCCAACGGCCCCTCACCTGGCTCTTCGGTTACCGCCGCCTCACCGTCCGATACGAACGCAAGGGCGGCCGTCACGGCGTTGCCGGCACCCGGAAGGGCGGAGGCCATAGACAGTGCGGCGTCGGTGTGGTTGTCCTCGGCCGCGTACCAGATGCCGTTGGCGACGCCCGCCGTCTCGCCGATGACCTGGACCATACCCGCGACGTCCCGGGCAGCGTGGCCCCAGTCCGACATCGACATGCCGAACAGGTGGCCGTCCAACTCCACGAAGGTCTGGCATCTCGGCGTGAATCCGCTGATCGCCCGCCGCAGCATCGCGCACGGCTCCGGCCTGGGCACCCAACGCAGTGGTTCGCCGACCGGGTTGCCATGCCGGTCCAGGCGCCGGGCGGCGAGGTGGTCGGCGTTGGTGTCGACGCCGACCATCCCGTACGCGCGGGCCGCCGGAAGGGGCACGACGGCGGCCCTTCGTCCCGAAATGATGAACGCCGCCCACGAACTCAACGGGCCCACCTGCGCTCCACTCGCCCGGTGTGTCCTCCCGCGCGCCGGCGGCGTCAGCCGGTGGAGCGGGGGGCGCGCAGGTGGGCGCGCTGTTGAAGTTCCTCCTTTGAGACGAGTTCGAGCATCGGCTTTCCCGAAGCGCACAGCATGGTCACCACGAACCGGGTCCGCGCGTCGCTGAGCGCGTTGCCGTCCTGGTAGTGGATCACGTCCCCGCCCGGCTCCCAGAACGTGCCGCCGGCCTCCACCACGCGCTCGGGTTCGCCCTCCAACTCGAAACGGACCGCGCCCTCGACGACATACCCGAAGGCGGGCCCGTAGTGACGGTGCGGCGGGGTTCCCGGGTCGCCAGGCTCCCACTCAACCTGGATGGTCATCGCCGAGGCGCCCTCCGGGATCGTCAGCGGCGCGGCCTCCTGCAGCACCTTCACCGCGTTCTTCCAGCTCTCGGACGCCGCGTCGTCGCCGGTTCCGTACATGTGCGCTGCGTGGTTGTCGGACACTGTCGTGCACCTTCCGTGGGTCGCCGTGCCATGGTCGGGGCATACCGTCCGCGGGGTGCCTCTGCCGCTGCTCCATGGCTGTTCACCCATATTGGCCGGATGCCGGGCGGATCGGTGACACGTGCCGTACTCCGGAGGATCCGCGCCAGGACGATGTCACGCCAACGGCCCACACACCGCCCTTCGTGTTGTCAGCGGCTGACGCCACCGTCACGCACGCAGGCGGATGGACTCGTTCGACGCGAGGCGGCGCCGCGCTTCTCCCTGGCCGTCGAAGGCGAACTCCCGGAGCAGCCTGTCACCGGGGAAGGCGGCAGCCTTGACGCGTCGTTCTGTTCGCCGCCGGCGCCGAGGCCGGCCATCTCTGGACGGTGGGACGCATTCATGATCGGCTTGGGGCATGAGTTCTTTGATCCGTCATGTCACCATCGACTCCGCCAACCCCTATGTTCTCGCGAGCTTTTGGGCCCAGGCCCTGGACGGCTCACTCGCCGCTGACGACTTCCCAGGAGATCCGGAAGCCATGGTCACGTCCGCGACGGCCACCTTGCTGTTCGTCAGGGTCGATGACCGTAAGGCCGTGAAGAACCGCGTGCACCTGGATCTGCAACCCCAGGACCTCACCCGGGACGAGGAGGTCGAGCGCCTGCTCGCGCTCGGTGCCACGCTCCAGAGCGATCACCGAAGGCCTGATGGAACCGGTTGGGTAACTCTGCACGACCCCGAGGGCAATGAGTTCTGTGTGGAACGCAGCGCGGCGGAACGGGCGAACGGTTGATGTCCTGACGCCCGGTAATGCCCGTCAGGCCTGGGCTGGATGAAGAGGGCGGCAGCGGTAACGGTGCCCACTCGAAGCGAGCCGGCCGGCCACCGCGTGAACCGCGCTGTCGGCGGGCGACCTGGTGATCGCCCTTCTCAGGGATCACACGTCGAATCCCACGACGCCGCAGATCGGTGCGGATCTTGCCGTTGCCGGAGGCCTGATAGGCACTATGGATTGGCAGTTGCGGAGCTTGTTGAGGCGTCGGGTGATGTCGACGGCCCCGTCCACGGCGCGCTGGTGCCTCGTACTGCGCGGGGCGCAGGGGCTGTGGCCGCCCGTACCTGATCGCTAGCCTGGTGCCAGGCGCGTGCGCGAGGCGGCAGTGGGGGGACATGACGCAGGACGCGGGGCACTGGCCCTGGACCCATCCGGACGACATCACCCTGTACCGCGGGGTGGTCCGCGGCTGCCTCTGGGACCCCCGGATAAGCCAGTACTACGAGCTGAGCGCGCAGGTGTCCCCCGCAATCCTCTGGCGTGCCGCTCACGAGCGCGACTTCGTGGCGGCGGTGGCGGAAGCGTCCCGGACGGAGTACGAGGAATTCCGACGCGTAGCGGACCTGTCGTTGTGCACCCGGTCGAGCCTTGAGCGTGCCCGTTCAGACATGGAATTGGACACGGGCTCGGTCGTGGCAGCCCTCCTCGTGCTCGGCGTCGTTCTGAGATGGTCCTTGGACGCCTGGCTGCCGGGTCCGGTCCTTCCCTCGTGGAGCGGGCCCGTCCTCTATACCGCTTCGGTCGCCGCCCTGGTGGCCTGTGCCCTGCGTGCCGTGTCGCGGCGGTCCATGACTGCTCTCGTGCGCGTGCTGTGGTTCCGGGCTGTCCTGCGTCGGCAGCTCCGGCGACGGGCCGAGGCTCGGGAGATGTGGCGCTGGGCCGTGGAGACGGGCGGTGTCCTTCCGGGGCTGCACGATGCGGCACGGGAGAGTGTGGGTCCGGAGCCGTCCCGTGATCGCTTCTCCGACGACTCTTTCGACGGGCTCAGGCACCTGCACAGTTCTCTGTACGTGGTGGCCAGCGCGGCGGAGGAGCAACTGAACCTGCGGATCAGGCAGATCGGGAGTGGCACGATCGCCGTCTGCGGTCCGCGCGGCGCGGGTAAGACGACGTT
Source organism: Streptomyces sp. NPDC002520 (assembly GCF_053595235.1). Lineage (NCBI taxonomy): Bacteria > Bacillati > Actinomycetota > Actinomycetes > Kitasatosporales > Streptomycetaceae > Streptomyces > Streptomyces sp. NPDC002520. The sequence goes on from NZ_JBSFXG010000036.1 coordinate 27,893, forward strand.
GCTGAGAGCCTGTTCCGTGGAGCAACGGGACGCCGGGCGCGACTTCGCGGTCTTCGTCAGCGCGCCGGCTGAGTACAGCCCTCATGAGTTCCTGCTGACACTCTTCGCGACGGTATGCGAGGAGTACCTGAAGCGCTTCCACCACAAAGCGCCCGAACTCGGCCCCTACACGATCCGGCGCCGACGCCTGCTGTCGGCGTCCGGGCGGATGCTGTCCTGGTTGCTCCGGCTGATCGCCTCCCTGGCCGCCCTGACCGCCGGTCTCTATCAGCCGGTCCGATGGATCCTTCACCAATTCGTCTCACCGGACGGTGTGGCACTCGCACGCGGCGGCGCAGCGGGCCTGTGGCACGGCATCGCATCGGTGTGGCAGGGGTCTCCTTGGATAGCGGGCTGCCTCCTCGTATGGCTCGGGCTGTTCCTGCTGCCTCCGCTGCGCCGGCCGTCCGTCGAAGAGCCGCGCTTGTGGGAGATATGCGTGCGCCAACTGACCCGGCTGCGCACCGTACAGAACGTCACGACCGGGGTGAGTTTCGGACTGCCGCAGTTCTTGGGCATCACGCCAGGAGCGTCCAGCTCAACGTCCGTGTCCTCGGTCCCGTTCACATTTCCCGACCTGGTTGCGGAGTACCGGCAGGTCGTGGGCAGGATCGCGGAATGGGTGGGGGCGGAGCACGGGGTTCGGGTGATCATTGCCGTCGACGAGCTGGATCGCCTCGGTGACACGGAGACCGCGAGGAAATTCCTCGGGCAGATCAAGGCGGTTTTCGGCCTGCGGAACGTGTACTACCTGATATCGGTGGCGGAGGACGTCGGAGCTGCCTTCACCCGCCGCAGCCTGCCCCACCGGGATTCCACCGACAGTTCCATCGACGACACGTTCTATGTCCCGCCTGGGCGGATCGCGGAATCAGAACAGATCCTCGCTCTCCGCGCACGTCACCTGGAGCACGAGGAGGTGCTCCTGGCGCACGTCCTGTCCGGCGGCATCCCACGTGACCTCATCCGGTACGCGCGCCGTATCGCCGAAGCCCATCGCTCCGGTGCCGACGTGGACGCGGGAAGCCTCGCCCTACGCCTGGTCCAGGAGGACTTGAGCGGCACACTGGAGGGTCTGCGGACCTCGCTGTCGCTCAGCAGCGGCAAAGAAGGTGACGGTCCCTTCCTCAACCGCCTGCATTCCCTGGTCCGAGTCCTGCACCCGACGAACACGGTGCAGGAGCGGGACATGGAAGACGGCCTACGCGACCTCGCCGCGAGTCGCGCTCAGCCTCCCATCGGCCGAACGGAAGTCGAGGACACCGCCGACAGCGGCGCTGACGGAATAAGACAGGAAGCCATCGCCTGCACCTACTTCGCGCTGACGCTGCTACAGGTGTTCGCACGCCCCCGGTTCCTGGAGCGCCGCAGACAGATACAGAGTGCGGACCCAGGGGGCGATGTGGAGCGTCTGGCCGAGGCACGTCAGGAACTGGCGGTGTCCGCCTACAGCGCGCTGGTGATCCTCAACGCCTTCCGCAAGGCATGGGACTTGCCACTGGTCGTCTCGCCGGCCGACTTCCCCACGGCATGACAGGCAACGTCGCCGGCCGGCGGCTGCCACGTATGCGCGAAGGACGTGCAGTGGGTACGTCGAACCCCGCGGTGTGGTCGTTGCCATGCACATGGAGGGGCGCTGCCAGGCCCTGTGCGGCGAAACTAGGAATGGCCGGCTGACCTCGTCCTCAGTTTCGGCTGCCGCCCAGAGCCGTGCCGATCAGGGCCTCCGCCGCCCCGGGACCGCCGGCGAGCAGCGTGGCGGCCTCCGCCGACCCACCATCCGCCAGCGGTACAAGCTCGACGGTCACCCGGACCGCCAGCGCGACATCCTCCGTGCTGCCCTCCATCGCGGCCCGGACGAAGGCGTGCCCCGCCGCCAACCAGTCCCCGGCCTCGGCTGCCCTTCGGCCCTCGTCCAGTTGAATGCGGGAACCTTGTGCCATCGTCCGGTGGGTCACGCACGGGTCCGATCAGTGCCGTTTCTGCGGTGGCGCCGGCCGGGACTGCGGCGGATTGGGGTCTCACACCGGCGGGCCAGTTCGGGTTAGCGTGGTCATGCCAGGGCTTGGCGGCCGTATGTGCAGGGGGCGCACGTGGAGACTGAGGCAGCCTCGTACGAGGGGCGTACGACCGTGGGAACCGTGCGGGACGTCGTCCGCGATGTGGTGGCCCGGGTCGCGCGGCAGGAACTGCCCGTGGTGGAAGGCCTGGCGTGGTTCCCCGATGCCACGGTCGTGCGGAGACTGGGGCGCCGGGGCGGGCGACGGCGGGAGCCGTTGGGCTTCGGGGCGGGTGAGGTCACCGCGTTGGTGACGGGAGTAGTGTGGCTGGCACTGGACCAGACCCTGCGGCAGCTGGGCGATCGGGCGGCGGACGGTGTGCTCCGTGGCGCGAGGGGCCTGCTGCGCAGGGTCTTGCGCAGACATGCGCAACCGGCGACGGTACCCCCGCTGACCCCGGAGCAGCTGGCCGAGGTACGGCGGCGGGTACTGGATGTGGCGGCCGTGCGCGGCCTGGAGCCGGAGCGTGCCGAGACCGTCGCCGACGCGGTGGTGGCCAGGCTGGCACTGGGCACCACAGAGCTGGGGCCGCCCGCGCCTCAGGGTGAGCCGGGGGGAACCACGGACAGCGGTACGGGCCCGAGCACCCAGAGCGGTACGGGCGGCGGCGCTGGTGGCGGGCCGGAAAGGCCGTGACCGTGGCGGCCACGGGACACCTCACCGCGCGCGTGGACGAGCGCTCCATGCCCTCGGGCACCACGCTGCGCTTCATCCTGCTGGTGGCGCTGATCTTGGTGAGCAGTGCCACGATGATGATGCTCACCCTGGGTTCCGGGCCCGATCCGGGGTCCTCGACCGCGCGCACGGGTAGCCCGAGCGGCTGCGAACTCGCCGCAGGGGGCGACCCGTCCCGTATCGGCGATGCGATCCCGCAGGCGGGCACCAGCGCCTACCGGGAGTGCATGGCGGTCTACGGCTCGAAGGACTCTTCCCCCTGGTGGGTGTCCCAGGTGTGGCCGGTCCTGATGATCGTCGTGGCGGCCGTGCTGATGTGGGCGATACCGGCCTGGAAGGCGCGGCGTGGACGGGTCGTCCGCCTGGAGGCGGTGGACGACGACGGCGCGGTACGGGGCATGGTGGCGGAACTGGCCGTGGCGGCGGGGCTGGAGCGGGCGCCGAGGATGGTCGTCGACCCGGCAGCGGCCTCGTCCGGTGCGGTGGTGTTCGGCAGCAACAGGCGGCCTGTTGTGTGTCTGCACGGCGGCCTGCTGGTGCGCGCGCGTACCGATCCGGAGGGCTTCCGCGCGGTGCTCCTGCACGAGTTCGCGCATATCCGTAATGGCGATGTCACCCTCACCTACCTCACCGTGGCGCTGTGGCGGGCGTTCCTCGGCGTGGTGCTGCTGCCGTACGTGGCGCTGATGCTCACCCTGGTGGTGTGGATGGCGCTGTTCTCCCTGAAGATTCGTGCACCGCTGTCGCCCGAGACGATGGCGGGTATCGAGGGCCCCTGGCCGCTCATGGCCCGGCTGCTCGGCCTCGCCGCCGTGCTGGTGCTGCTGGTCCATCTCGCGCGGGCGGACGTGCTGCGCAGCCGGGAGGTCCACGCCGACCTGACCGCGGTGCGCTCGGGCGCGGCCCCGCGTCACTGGGCGGCCCCCGGGGCCGACGCCGTCACGGCTGCCGCGCCGCCCGGGGTGGTGCGGCGGCTGCGGGCGTCCCTCGCGGAGCTGTTGCGCACCCATCCACGGTGGGACCTGCGACGGGAGGCACTGGCCGATCCCACGGAACTGTTCCGCGTTCGGGCGCTGCCGATGTTCCTCACCGGGGTGGCCGCACCGGTGATCAACGCCCAGGCCTGGCTCTACAACGGGACGCGCGGGATCCCGCTGTTGAACGAGGCCTCCTTCGTGGTGACGGCCGCCCTGGTCGCCGGGGTGGCCGGGGTCGCTCTGTGGCGGGCGGCCGCGCACGCTGTGCTCACCGGGCGGCGCGAACCCTCCGGCGTACGCGCCGGGTTGTGGCTGGGCGCCGGGATGACGGCCGGAGAACTGGTGGCCTACCAGGCCGGAATCGACACGTGGTTGCCCGGCAACCCCGTCATGCTGCTGTTCCCGTTCGCCGCCGGCCTGGCCTTCAGCTGGTGGACCACCCAGTGCGCCCGCCTGTGGACCAGGGTGCGGCCCCGGCGCGTCCGACGGCTGCTCCTGCTGGGGACAGTGGCCGGTGCGGTGCTGCTGACGTCGTGGTTCGCCTGGTGGCAGACGTTCGGCGTGACCTACGCGCGCGAGGGATGGCCCTCGGCCGCGGAGACACGCGCCGGCCTGACACGCGGGCTGTCGCCCGAGCAAGTAGCGGGGCAGCACGGCATCGTGGACGGAATGGCCGCCGTGTGGCCCGAGATGACGGATCTGAACCACTGGGTGCTTTCCCTGACCGCGGTCGCGGCCTCGTGGCTGCTGCCGCTGACGGCCTGGGTTCTCCGCGGCACCGCGGACCGCAGGACCGAGGATCGCAGCATCGCGGACCCCGGCACCGCGGACCCCGGCACCGCGCCGCTTCGGGAGTCGCTGCTTCCGTCCTTGCGCCGGGTGCTGCTGCCCGGCCTGCTGGGCGCGGCGCTGGCCACCGTCGCCGTCGCGGTGGTGATGGCGTACATGCACACCTGGCAGCCACCGCCCGCCGAGCGTGGCCTCGTGCATCTGTGGATCTTCCTGGCCTGGGTGCTGATGCTCCTGGTCGCAGGGGCGACCGCCGCAGCAGCCGCCGCAGCGGCCCTGACCGAGCGCTACCGGCTACTGTGCGCCCTGATCGCCGCACAGACCACAGTGCTGGCCGGTTTCGCGGGGGTGTTCGTGCTCGCCTCCCTGGACGGCTGCGTCACGCCGCTGAACGCTCTGCGGTCCACCTGTTCACTCCACCCCCGCGTCTCCGTACTCCGCGGCTTCCACCTCATCATGGGCCCTATTCCCCTGCTCGCCGCGCTCGCCGCTCTTCTTGCGGCCACCGTGGTGAGCGCCCTGCACAGGCGTCCGACCGCGCGCGGGACCCGCACGCCACGGGCTTGGCCTCCCAGGCGGTGGCATCCCTTATGGAACTCCCTGCTGACCCGCCGCGTGAGCGTGGGCGTGCTGTGCGCCGCAGCCCTGGCCGTCACCGCGACCGATCTGTTCGACCCGGCCATAAGCCGCTCGACGGCCAACGACGCCTCATCTGCTCAGGACAGGACCCGCACGACCCCGTCCCCCAGGACCCGCGCCCTGCAGGTGTACTCCTGGGAGGTGTACGGCGGGGGCCGCCTGGAACGCCGTTTCGTGTCCATCAGCCAAGGGCTCGTCCCGCTCGTGCAGAACCCGCACGCCATCGACGAGTCACGCACCCGCGCCCAGTGCGCCAAGTTCCGCGGCTTCGCCCGTGACGCCGCCCGGTACTTTCCCGTACCCGACCCCAAGTCCCAGGCCTACTGGCACCGTGTCCAGACCTACGCCACCGCCGGCGCCGCGAACTGCGACCTCGCCCTGGACCGCGCCAGCGGCCGTCTTCTGGCCACCAGCTTGGACGAACTCACTGCCGCCCTGAAATCCCTGGACGCCATGAGCCTCCGCAACCAGGGCATCCTCAAGCACGCCGGCCTCGTGAAACCCCGGCGCAGCTGAAGCTGCTGCGGGAGCTTCGGATCCTCAGGTCGAGGACTGCGTGACGAACTGCCCATCGTCGCCGTTCGGTTCCTCGCCGTTCGGCTCCTCGCCGTTCACTTCTTCGCCGTGCTGCCATCAACCGCCCGCCCGCGCCGATGGCCTACGGGCTCGTGACGTCCATGCTCGGACTTGCTCGGCCTTGCTCGGCCTTGGTCCTATCGGTAGTCCTCGGGGTGGCCCTGCATCCAGGAATTGATCTTGTCGCGCGTGCCGGTGAGCAGATCCTGGTGCTTCTTGAGGTTCTCGTAGGAAGTGTCATCTCCCAGTGCCGCCCGCATTTTCGCGATCCATGCGAGGGGCTCCCCGAAGTGTCCAGGGCCCTGGGGATCGGCTTTCATCGACGTGTCGAGGCTCCTGAGCTCATTGAGCAACCGCGCCAGGAAGTACTCACAGTTCCCCGGGGTCGTGCACCCGTCGTTGTAGGTGGCCTGGAGACGAGCGAACACGTCCCGGACCTTCTCGGGCTGAAGCGACGGTTCTGCCGTGCCCGGAGCGGACGGCTCGTCGGTCGTGGGGGCCGATACTGCCTTGCGGACTTTGTGGGCGGGCGACTTACCGTCGTTCGAAGCGGTGCCTGGGCTGCTGGAGCAGGAGAGCGACAAGGAAGCCAGGGCCACGATCAGCATGGCAGAGCCGAGGGCGTGTCGCGCACGCGTTGTGATCATGTCCGTTCGACTCTTCTGCGGACTCGTTGGTTGCGCTGCTGGTCGGAGCAGCGGTGCGCTTCGCCCGATGCCGCGAAGCCAGGCAGTGACCGTGTGGTTCACCGGGTTCGGCCTTGCTCTAAGATCCGTTGGCTGTGGGGGGATCTGATCGGGGCCGGTGGAGCCCGACTCGTGCCGCGGCCGTGGTGTCGGGTGCACTGGCCGTGATCGCGGTGCTGGGCTTCGTGCTCCTGGTTCTTCCGGGGCTGATGGTCGACCACGACCTCGCAGGTGGCCACCTCGCCGCAGCGGACCGGTTGAACGCGGTGAACAACGTGCGCACCACGCTTCTGCAGGCGCTCGGCGGTGCGGTCGTCCTGTTCGGCGCCTGTGCCACATGGCGGCAGTTGCGCGTCAGCCAGGACGGGCTGAGCGCAACACGAGAGGGGAACATCACCGATCGCTTCAGCCGGGCCGTGGACCAGCTCGGCAGTGACAAGCTGGACGTGCGGATCGGGGGCATCTACGCACTGTGGCGGATTGCGGATCATTCCGACCGCGACCACGAGGCGGTCGTCTCCATCATGGCGGCATATCTGCGGACGCACCTTCCCTGGCCGCCGCAGGATGCCTCGGTTCCGGTGGCGGACGTGCCCATCAACTCGGTGTCCCCGTTGGAGACCCGCGCCGCGGACGCCCAGACGGCGCTGACCTGCCTCGGGGTCCTCTACGAGGAACGTCGTCCGGAGTGGCTCAACGTCAGCTTGACCGACCTGCGCAGGGCCGACTGTGACGGATTGTGGCTGCACGGAGTCAACTTCGACGGCGCGTGCCTGGAAGCGGCGAGCATCTACCAGGCCAACCTGAGCAAGGCGTCCCTCATAGCCGCCAACCTGCGGCATGCCGAACTCGGCACCTCAATTCTCCAGCAGGTCCGCTGCCTGCAAGCCGATCTGCGTGGCGCACGCCTGGTCAAAGCCGACTTGAGGTCGGCGGACTTCACCCGTGCGGACCTGCGGGAGGCGAACCTGCGCAAGGCCCGCGCACACGACGCCGTGTTCGCCGGCGCGGACCTGCGGTCGGCCGACCTCCGGGGCTGCGACCTCACCGACGCCGACCTGCGAGCGGCGAGGCTGGAAGGCTCGCTGGCGAGCGACCTCACGATCTGGCCGACCGGTTTCGACTTCCGGACAGCCGGCGTCGTTGTTGCCGCAGACCCTGGCGCCGAACCGGACAACCTGCTTCCAGCTGCCGCGCTGACCAGGCAAGTCCCGCCGCTGCAATCGGACTTGACGCGCGGACCGTCAGCTTCGGCGAATTGAGCATCGAGGCGGCACAGTCCGCCCCGGCGCACGCTCTGCTGCGGCTTCCGCCCCTCCTGGTCGGTCAGTCTGCACACCCGCGGTAAGTGTGACAACGGCTGCCAAGTCCGCGCCCGCTCGGAGTAGCGCCACGGTCCGTGTGGCGATCTGGTCGAGACGTTGTCGCAGGATGCGCTGGGGCTCTTTCAGGCCGTCGAGTTGGTCCAGGGAGCCCACGATCTCACGCACAGCGGCGATGCCGTAGCCGGCGCTGCGGAGGGCCGCGACGATTCTGGCCGCCCTGATCGCCGAAAGACCGTAGCGGCGCGCTCGCAGTGACGTCACTCGCTCGGGGGTGACAAGTCCTTCCTGCTCCCAGAACCGCAGGGTCGAGGTACGTACGCCGAGCGCCCCAGCGAGCTCAGTGATCGTCATCGCGTCACTCTCGTGCTCGAACTCGGCTGAGTTCGCCTCGGCCTCGATCGCACCCAATGCTTGTTCAGCACGCAGAGTCTCGTCTCGCTCCCGGGCGAGCCGAACGTGTACCTCGTTGATCGCCGAGGCCGCCTGCGCAATCGTCTTCGTCCGCAGGTCAGCGAGCATCTGCCGGGCTGCGACAGGCCCTACGGCACCAGCGAGTCCTCGATAGGCGCGAAGGGCCTGCACGTGAATCGGCGTGTAGGACCGGTAACCGTTGCTCGATCGAGCGGCCGGAGGAATGACTCCCAGCCGCTCCAGGTCGCGAACCTGCTGCAGCGAATATCCCGACTCCCTGGCGACATCAACTGTTCTGAGCGGTGTCCGTCGCGAGTCGCTCACCGGCCCGTGCATCAGCGAACCCCACATAAGCACTTGAAGGTCATGCTTGAACCATGAGTATGGAACAGATCATCGCGACCGTGCGAGATTTCGCCGGCGGGCTCGTGCTTGTCCCGGAACGGGGAGGCGATTTCCCCGAGATCGCGTGGGGGGACGCGTTCTTCTACTACGCCCCCGACGGCCAGGTGCCTCACAACGTCCAGCCGTACGGGACCATCGTCACCAAGGACTACCCCGACGACGCCGCTTCCGACCTCGACCCTCCCGGCCGCTGGCGTGTGAACATCCACGTCGACCGTGTGACGTTCCAGGAGCTCACCGGGGAGGAACCCCGCGATATCAGCCTCCCGCGCGACTACACAGCCGTAGACAGGGTGATGCCGCATCCGGTGTACGGGGCGCTCGGCTGGATCTCTGTCGTCAATCCCGATGCGAGGACAACGGACACGGTTGTGCGGCTTCTGCGCGGCGCCCACGACGCCGCTCGTGCGCGCTTCGCGCGGCGGCACGAAACGGGACAGCCGCTGGAGACGGACTGACGCCCTGCCGGATGGCATGGACTGCCGGGCCGTCATCGGCGGGCGCCCGCCGGGACGGATCTTCGTAGGATTACGCGGAGCCGCCGAGCCCGCACGACCCGCGAGCCGGCAGTCCGGGTTACGGGTGCTGCCGACCAGCACGCATCCGTGTTCCAGGGGTTCGAGTCGCCCCATGGGCGGCTGGATCCACGGGGCCACTTCGTCCGGTGCGGCGTCGAACACCACGCGGGTGGTGAACTTCCAGCCAAGGCCCAGGTGTTCCTCCAGCGCCGCCACCGGGTCGAGGCCCTCGGGGAGTTCGAACCCGCGCCGGATCGGGCAGACCGCGCGGACCCGGTCGACGCGGTAGGTACGGATCGCGTCGGCGCGGTGGCAGTGGCACAGCAGGTACCAGCGTCCGTGGCGGACGACGAGAGACCAGGGATCGACCTCCGCCTCCCACTCGTTGCCGGACTCGCTGCGGTAGGTGACCACCACGCGGCGCCGGGCCGCCACCGCTTCGACCAGCTCGCTCGTGACGGCCGGATCCGGGCGGGCCGCGTACGGGTCGGGCGCGGCCGACGCGTACTCCCGCAGCAGTGCGGCCTGGTGGCCGACGCTCTCCGGCAGCGCGTTGACGACCTTGCCCAGGGCGGAGCCGACCAGGTCGTCGGCGTCGGCCGCTGCCGGCTGAGCGCCGAGAACCGCCATGACGAGGACGACGATGCCTTCACCACCGCCGGCTTCCACCTCTCCGCCATCAGCGAGCCGCAGCCCGACCCGGCCGCCCGTGAGCTGTTCCCCGACGGCTTCCATGACCTTTCGACCAGAACCTGCTTCCTGTTCTTCGTCGTCGAGGTACCGCCCTCGGCTACCGGCTCGCTGTGACGGATGCGGCTGCGCTTCCTTCGCACTGCCACCACAGCAGCCCAGGTCGTCCGGCTCCGCGCGTGATCCCCACCGGGCCGGGTTCTGCGGAGAACGCACCGGGGCATGCGGTTCACCGGATGCCACTGCCAGGGCCCGCGCACGCCGCATCCCGCGTGACGCCGGCAACCCTGGATATCGCGGGTCGCTACGGCCGCCCCTCCCGGTCCCCTACGGCCGTCCCCGTGCCGCCACCACGCCCTGCTGACGTGCGTGCCCTGGGAAGTCGATACCGGCGGAGCTGCCTGGGCGTTGCCGGTGCGTGCGGTTCTCGGCGCGGTGGAGGCGGACGACGGCGTCGAGTCCACCGCCGGGGGCCGCCTCCAGAGTGACGTCACCGTCGGCGGCGCGGGCGAGTTGCCGGACCATCGGCAGGCCGAGGCCCGTGCCGTCGTGGTCGGTGTCGGGGGCGCGCCAGAACCGGTCGAAGGCCTTGTGCCGTTCGGCCTCGGACATACCGGGACCTTGGTCGATGACATGGAGTTCGGCCATGGGCGGCGTGCGGCCGCCTTCCTTGTGCGAAGTGGCGGTCGCCAAGGTGATGGCGGTTCCGGGCGGGGCCGCGCGCAGGGCGTTGGAGAGCAGGTTGTCGATGATCTGCTCCAGGGCTCCGGGAACCGCCCACACCCGAACGGCTGTTGTCGCCTCGGAGACGACGATGTCGACCCGCTGTTCATCGGCGAAGGCCGTCCAGATGGCGGCGCGATCGGCGACGACGCCACCGAGGTCGACCGACTCCGGTCTGATCGCCGAGTTCTCCAACCTGGCGAGCGCCAGCAGCCCCTGCACCATACGGCTGAGTCGTTCCATCTCTCCGAGTGCCTGGTCGAGGCTGTCCTGGGCGCAGGGGGCGAGGTACGGCTCGAAGTTCTCCAGGCGCAGGCGCAGCGCGGTCAGCGGGGTCTTCAACTGGTGAGACACCTCTGAGGCGAACGCCTCCTGAGCCTGGAGCAGGTGCTGGAGCCTGGTCGCGGTCTTCGTGAACGACGCGGCCAGCCGGCGTAGTTCAGGCGGTCCGTGATCGGTGGAGGGCGGATCGGTGATCCTGCCGTCGGCGAGCTGTGCCGTGGCACGTTCCAGCGCCCGGACGGGGCGCGTGAACGAGCGGGCCAGCGCGAAGCCGATCAACGCGACGGCGGCCAGCACCCCCAGCCCGACGACGGCGAGAACGATCCACGTGGCGTGGACCGTCGCCTTGAGCGGGCCGAACGCATAGACGGTCCGCACCACACAGGGAACGGACTCGTCGGAGCCGCCCGGCACGGTGACGAAGAGGGCGTCGCCGCCCGCGGACGGATCGCTTCGGGTACCCACGACGGGGCGATCGCGCAGCGCCGTGGAGATGTCCGGCTCGGCGGACAGGTTCCTGCCGACCAGGGACCGGACAGCGGTGTCGGCGAGGACGACACCGCTGTTGCCGACGACGAGCACGCGGCTGCCCGTACGCCGTCCGTAGGCGCGGGCCAGCCCGGGGAGGTCGGTCGACAGTCCGTGCTCCATCTTCTCCTCACAGACCGCGGCGAGTGTCAGCGCGCCCTGTTGTGCCGCGTGGGTGAAGCGGGACATCTCGCTGCGGGCGTAGAAGACACCGAACGGCACTTCGAGGACGAGCAGGACGAGCAGCATGAGGCTCAGGTGACTGAGCAGAAGGCGACGGGTCACCGGGGCCGCCCACCGCGGGCCGGCACGTCGGCGGACCCGGCGTCGGTATGTGCCGGGGGGACCAGACGGAATCCGATGCCGCGGATGTTCTCGATCCAGGAATGGTCGCCGAGCTTGCGTCGCAGCGCGGCAATGTGGACGTCGAGGGTCTTGGTGGGGCCGAAGTAGTCCGGTTCCCACGCCGTGTCGAGAATGCGCCGGCGGGAGAAGACGGCTCCGGGGTCTTCCGCGAGGCAGGTGAGCAGGTCGAACTCCTTGGGCGCCAGGGCGACGGTCGCCCCGTTCAGGTGAACCTGGCGGGTACGACGGTCGATGGTCAGCGGGCCGACCCGCTGGACGTCGGGCTTCCTGGGGTGTGTCGGGCCGTCCGACGGGCCCGGTTCCTCACCGGAGGACTCCATCGCGCCGGCGCGGGTGCGGCGGGTGACGGCACGGATCCGGGCGACGAGTTCCCGTACGCCGAACGGCTTCGACACGTAGTCGTCGGCGCCCATCTCGAGACCGAGCACCCGGTCCACCTCGTCGTCCCGGGCCGTGATCATGATGATCGGCACCGACGAGCGGGCTCGTAGAGCACGGCAGACGTCGATGCCGTCCATGTCGGGCAGGCCCAGGTCCAGGAGCACCATCGCCGCCTCGGGTGCCGCGAGGCCGTCGGCCCCTTTTCTGGCGTGTTCCACGGTGAACCCGAAACGGTGCAGCCCCTCCGTCAACGGTCCGGCCACCCGGTCGTCGTCCTCGATCAGCAAGACACGCATACCCAAAGGCTCACAGACTTTCGCCGGAGTGCGTGACGCAAACGCCGGAACCTCCCTCGCGACGGTGATCCTTTTTTTCGCGGTCGACCGGGTTCACCACCATTGGCGCAAGTGCCGAGACGCAAAGCGATGGCGACATCCAGCACATCGACAGCGCGCGGCAAGGAAAGAGTTAAGAGTTTCGAACGCCGGGTGAATCCGGCTCCAGCCAAACGGCATCAAACCCGCGCCGACACGCAGGAGTTGGGATGACCTGTCACTTCCGGCCAGCCCTGTCGCATTCGAAAACAGATCCAGGAAAAGACCGAAGAGGCGGAATCGGCCACGGCGGAATCGGCAGGGGACAGGGAAGGTAAGACGGTTCATCGAACACTTACGGGAACTCCGCTGTATTTGTTCTGGCAATCCCCTTGATCGGCTTCCCGTAGCGTCGCTTGCACCGCCGGTGCCCGTGGAGCACCGAGTGACCAGCCCCCACGAACACCTGGGACACCCATGCCCATCGATGAACTACGACGCACCCGCCCGGACCTGGTGGAGCCCTTCACGGCCGCGCTCCCGGGAGCGCGGGCCACCGTGTTGAGCCGCCTGTGGGGCGCCTTCTCACGGGAGCCCCTGCCCGGTGTGGCCGGGCACCGCCGGGATTCCGACACCCTGGTGGTCGAACTGGAACGAGGTGGTGAGCTGTCGGCACCCCGGTCCAGCGCTCGGCCGTTCGCCGAAGTGCCCGAAGACTTCACCGTCTCGGGTGCGCAGGGGCCGATCAGCGATCCTGCGGAACTGCTGGCTCAGCTGGGCCCGCGCACCCCCGCCGCGGAGCGGCTCGCCGCCGAGCTCGACAACAGCGTCGTCAACCTGGCCCTCGCGCGGGCCGCGAACGCCGTCCGCGCCCCGGGACCGCCGAACGACTCGGCGGATGCCGAGCAGGCGGTGGTCGACGGGCACCCGCAGCATCCCTGCTGCCGGACCCGCACCGGCATGTCCGTCACCGAGGTGCTCGCCTACGCGCCCGAGCACCATCCCGTGGTCCGTCTCGCCCTCCTCCCCGTCCCGGCCGATCGCTGGCGGAGCGCAGGCGAGTGGCCGGGGGCACTGCGTGACGGTGACACGGTCCTCGTACCGCTGCATCCCTGGCAGCGGGATCATGTGCTCCGGCGGCATCCGGACCTCACCGTCGTCGAGGAGACGATCCCGGCCAGGCCACTGCTGTCGCTGCGCACCCTGGCGCCGCTCGACGTCCTGCGGGACTGCCACGTCAAGACGGCGCTCGACGTACAGGTCACCAACTACCGGCGCACCATCTCCCCCGCCGAGGTCGCCGACGGGCCCGCGCTGTCCGACCTGGTCGCGGCCCTCGTCGACAAGGCCGGATACGGCGACAGCCTGCGCGTCCTGCGGGAACTGGGCGGCGGCGCGGTGTGCGTGGACGGAGAGCCCTCGGCGAGCCTGGCGGCGATGATCCGGGAGTCGACCGAATGCCATCTCGACGCCGGGGAGACCGCTGTCCCGCTCACCGCCGTCCATGCGACGGGAGCGACCGTGATCTCGGGAGATCCGGTGCGCTGGCTTGCGGACTTCGCCGGGCTCGTACTGCCGCCCGCGCTGACGTTGCTGTCGATGGGGGCGGCGCTGGAGGCGCACGGCCAGAACACCCTGGTGGTGCTGCGTGAGGGCCGGCCGGTGCGGGTGCTGTACCGGGATCTGGACGGCGTACGCGTCAGCCCGCGCCGCCTGGCCCTGAACGGCTTCACGCTGCCGCCGTTGCTCGGCACCCGCGCGGGCGACGACATGGACGCGCTGCGCACCAAACTGTTCGGCGGCCTGGTCAGCGGAGTCTTCAGCGAGCTGGTCGCCGTCCTGAGCCGGACACGCGGAGCGGATCCCCGGGCGCTGTGGGGGGCGGTGGCGGAGGTCGGTCACCGGGTGTACCGCGGCCTGCCGGACCGGGAGGACGCCGCGGCGTTCTTCGCCGACGCGATGCCGCTCAAGGCGACCGTCGCCATGCGCCTGTCCGACAACCCGGGCAAGGCGCTGTGGACACCCGTTCCCAACCCCCTGGCGCGGTTCCGTTGACCGTCGCGCCCTCACCCCCGTACACGCCTCACCCCCCGGAATCCGGCACCGATCCCGCTGTCCCACTGGAGTGACCGCATGACCGCCGACACTGCCCTCAACACCCGGATCCCCACGACAAGCACGACAAGCACGACAACAGGCACCACTGGCGCCGCAGGCACCACAGGCACCACAGGCACCACAGGCACCACAGGCACCACCTCAATCATCACCTCAATCGTGTCCGCTCCCTCCACCGAGCCGACGCGCACAGCCGACGCCGTCACCGCCCACACTCTGCTCAACTGCCTGATCCGCGAAGTGTCCGCCCCCGAGCATCAGGTGACGGTCGACGACGACCACCTTCTGCTGCGCCTGCCCCGCCGGGGCCTCCTGCTGCGCTGCCGGCTGCGCCGCGTCTCACTGATCGGCGCCCACCGCTTCCAGGGCCCGGTGCAGCGGCTCGACGACGCGACCTGGGTGAACGCGGGCTGGAAGGAGCTTGCCGGCTTCATCCAGGACGAGCTGGAACTGCGCACGGGGACCGCCAACGAGGAGTTCCTGGCCCAGGTGGCCGACAGCCGCGAGACGATCCTGACCACGCTGGAACAGCGGGCCGGCTCCGTGCCGCACGCGGACCCGTACCTGGCGTCGGAACAGTCCCTGGTGTTCGGGCATCGCTTCCACCCCACCCCGAAGGCCCGCACGGGCGACTCGGTGGACTGGCTGGCCTACGGCCCGGAGACCGGCGCCCGCTTCCCCCTGCGCTACCTGGCCGTACGCCGCCATCTCGTGCGTGAGGAGGGCGATTTGAGCGAGCTCGACGCGCTGTGCCCCTCGGCCGAACCGGGCTTCGCGACACTGCCGGTGCACCCCTGGCAGTACCGCCTGCTGCGGGATCACGAACGGCTGCGCGCAGCGATGGCAGCCGGCGATGTC
The DNA here is from genome assembly GCF_053595235.1 of Streptomyces sp. NPDC002520. Lineage (NCBI taxonomy): Bacteria > Bacillati > Actinomycetota > Actinomycetes > Kitasatosporales > Streptomycetaceae > Streptomyces > Streptomyces sp. NPDC002520. The sequence goes on from NZ_JBSFXG010000036.1 coordinate 43,253, forward strand.
GCTGACGCCGCGGTGAGCGGACCGGAGTTGGTACCGACCGCATCGGTACGCACGCTGTACGACCCCGGCACCGACACCTTCCTGAAGTTCAGCCTCAACGTCCGTCTCACCAACTGCGTCCGCAGACACGCAAGTTACGAACTGACGGGCGCCGTCGCCCTCAACCGGCTGCTCCAGCCGCTGTTCGCCGGACTGGCCGACCGATTCCCGGGCTGCACACTCCTGGCCGAGCCCGGCTACCGCACCCTCGACACCGGGGGCGACACGGCGCTCCTGGAGGGCCTCGGTGTGGTCGTACGTTCCGGACTGCGCCACCACCTGCGTCCCGGTGTGACTCCCCTGCTCGCCGCCGCGGTGGCGGACGAGTACCCCACGAGCGCCGCCCACGTCTCCCGTCTGCTCGCTCTCGGCGACGGGGACGTCCTGGCCTGGTGGGACACGTACCTCGGGCTGCTGCTGCCTCCGGTGCTCGCGGCCTACTTCGAGCACGGCGTCGTCCTGGAACCCCACCTGCAGAACGTCGTCGTCGGCGTGCACTCCGACGGCACCCCGGCGCAGATGTTCTTCCGCGACCTGGAAGGCACCAAGCTCCTGTCCGCGCGGCACCGGCACTTCCTCGACGACCTGCCCGAGGACGTCCGGGTCTCCCTCACCTACGACGCCGAGCGGGGCTGGAACCGCGTCGCGTACTGCCTGCTGGTCAACCACGCCGCCGAAGTGCTCGGCGCCCTGGCCGACCTCGCCCCGACGCTGGAGCCCGCCCTCTGGGGCCTGCTCCGGGATCACCTCGAGGCCTGCGCCCGTGCCGCCGGCGATCCGCCACACCTGCGCGCTCTGCTGTCCGGAGTTCCGCTGCCCGCCAAGGCCAACCTCCTCCTGCGGTGGGCGCGCAAGGCCGACCGTCACGCCGCCTACGTCCCCCTGCCCAGCCCGCTGGGCGCCGGCTTTCCCCGCGAGGTGACCCGGTGAGACCTGCCCTGCTCGACCGCGTCTGCCGACTCACGGACGCCGAACTGCCCGCCTACGTCTACGACCTGCCGGCGCTGCGCGAGCACGTCGAGGCCATCCGCGCGGCGCTACCCGAGCGCGTCGAGCTGCTGTACGCGGCCAAGGCCAACTCCGACCCGCTCGTCCTACGGACCCTGGCCGGGCACGTCGACGGGTTCGAGGTGGCCTCCGGCGGTGAACTGAGTCATGTGCGCGGCCTCTTCGCCGATGTCCCTCTCGCCTTCGGAGGTCCCGGCAAGACGGAGGCGGAGCTGGCTCAGGCACTGGATGCCGACGTGGAGCGCCTGCACGTCGAGAGCGAGCAGGAACTGCGGCTTGTCACCAGCCTGTTGGGCGACCGCTTCGTGGACATCCTGCTGCGCGTCAACCTGCCCGTCGACATCGGCCAGGTCGCCCTCGCGATGGGCGGCTACGCGAGCCCCTTCGGCATGGATCCCGTCCAGCTGGACCGCTGCCTGGAGGTGATCGCCTCCGATCCGCGCGTCCGACTGCGCGGCCTGCACCTCCACCTCGCCAGCGGGCTCCGGGCGAGGAACCAACTCCGCCTGATCGACGGGATGTTGGCCTGGGCCCGGGACTGGGCCGGTCAGCGCGGTATCGCCCTGGCAGAGGTCAATGTCGGAGGGGGAATGGGCGTCGACTACACCCGACCGCAGGAGGTCTTCGACTGGGCCGGCTTCGGCGCGGGACTGCGCTCGATTCTGGCCCGCCACCCTCATCTGCGGATCCGGATCGAACCCGGCCGCTCGGTCACCGCCTACTGCGGCTGGTACGTCAGCCAGGTACTGGACATCAAGTTCAGCCGAGGACAGACCTTCGCCGTACTGCGGGGAGGCACCCATCACCTTCGCACCCCCGCCGCGAAACAGCACAGCCAGCCCTTCGAGGTAATCCCGGACGACTCCTGGCCCCGGCCCTGGGACCGTCCGCAGGCGCACGACGAGCCGGTGACGCTGGTCGGACAGCTGTGCACGCCGAAGGACGTCCTGGCACGACGGATCATGGTCGACCGGCTGCGCGTGGGCGACCGGGTCGCCTTCGCCCTGGCCGGAGCCTATGCGTGGAACATCTCCCACCACGCGTTCCTGATGCACCCCCATCCGGGCTTCCATCATGTCGACGACGCGGAGGTACCCGTCCCGGGCCCGTACGCCCGTCAGATGTCATGAGCGCAGGCTCCCGCAGGCCGGTGGCGGCCACGCTCACCGCCCGGAACTTCCGTCGCTACCTGCTGGGGCAGTTGGTCTCCAACGTCGGCACATGGATGCAGCGTGCCGCCCAGGACCTGCTGGTCCTCCACCTCACCGGCAACAGCGGCAGTGCGGTCGGCCTCGTGACCGCACTGCAGTTCCTGCCGCAGACCGCCTTCGGCCTGACCGGAGGCGTTCTGGCCGACCGGTACCCCAAGCGGCGGATCCTGCTTCTGACGCAGACAGCCATGGCGGTGCAGTCCCTCCTGCTCGGCCTGCTGACCGTCACCGGAACCGTCAACCTGCTCTCCGCCTACCTGCTGGCCTTCGCTCTGGGCACCGCCACCGCCGCGGACAGCCCCGCCCGCAACGCATACATCTCCGAGCTGGTCGCCCGGGAGCGCGTGGCCACCGCGGTCAGCCTGAACTCGGCCCAGTTCAACGTGGCCCGCGTCCTCGGCCCCGCCCTCGCGGGCCTGACCGTCGCGGCCTTCGGCACGGGCCCCGTGTTCCTCGCGAACGCCGCCACATACCTGGCCGTGCTCTACGGCCTGATCACCATCCGTACAGGCGAGCACGACGAGTTGGAGGAGCTGGAAGAGCCTGGCCGGCCGGACCAGCGGGCCGGGCCGCACTCCCGGAGCAAGTCCCCGCCTGGCCCCACACGACTGCGCGACGCCTTCCGTGCCATCGCCTCGACGCCGGAACTGCTGCTCCCAATCACCCTCGTCGCCTTCGTCGGCACCTTCGGCCTCAACTTCCAGGTCACCATCTCCCTCGTGGCCGTCACGGTCTTCCACACGGGCGCCGCCGCGTTCGGATACCTCTCCGCCGCCTACGCCGCCGGCAGTCTCGTCGGCGCGATCTACGCGGCGAGCCGCGCGCGGCCCCCCGACGCCCGGGTTCTGATCAGGAGCACGATCGTCTTCGGGGCGCTGGAGGCCGCGCTGGGCCTGATGCCGGGGTACGGCACGCTCATGGCCCTTCTGGTCCCCACCGGCTTCGCCGCGGTGATCGTCACCAGCACCGCCAACGCGCTCACCCAGCTCCATGCCGACCCACGCCTTCGCGGCCGGATCATGTCCGTCTACTTCCTCGTCCTTCTCGGCGGCACCCCCATCGGCGCCCCGCTGGTCGGCCTCGTCTCGGACACCCTGGGCGCCCGCTCCAGCCTCATCCTCGGCGGCCTCGTCTCGGCCTCCGCCGCGCTCGCGATCCCTACCCTGCTCACTGGCCGAGCCCGGCGCCTCGGTGGTGAACGGGCCTGTCCAGGACGGCCTTTGGCGCCGCATGACGCGGAACTGACGTCCGCGGCCGCGCGCGATGCGTCAGGGCAGGTGAACAAGTGAGGGGCCCTCGCAAAGGAGACACCGTCCGCACCGACAACCGGGGCTGCGGAACTGACTGATCTCCGCCGGCGTCATGACGTTCGTGACACAGGGTGGGAGCACGATGGGCGAGGAGCCGACATGGCCGGAGCTTCTGCTGACCTTTGCTGTCATGGGTGCCGTTCCGGTCGTCGTCGGAGGAGCGGTGCTGGTTTCGCTCGTCGGGCTGACGGTGTGGGTGACAGCGCCGCTGCGACGACGCGGGCGTTCACGCTCTGCCGACGGCTAGGCAGGGGCGTCGCGCTCAGCGCGCTCCCCAGCGGAGGATGCCTGTGGATGTGGAGTACGGCCAAGCAGGTCGTGGACCGTCCCTCGCCCGTCGACAGGCAAGACACCGTGCTGAGCAGCCTGCTCATGTGACAGCCGTCAGTCCAGCTCATTGTGGCCATCCTCCATTGGGGGCCACCACGCTACCCACGGTGCGGCACCAAGCCGTCGGGTCCGCTTCACACGGGTTCTGGCTCCGAACGACCTATGCCATTGCAACCAAAACAAGGCTTCCCACCCGTATTATCGCTGCGCCAGGACACCTCGCGGTCTCAAGCACACTTTGCCGGCCGCGACAACAGCCGGCCACAGTCGGCCACAGCTTCGAACCCGCTACGAATGGACGGAGAAGACGATGTCCGAAGGCACGGTAGCCGCCACCGAGTTGGCGTCGCATTACATCAGCCAGGTTGCGAGCGACCTCGATCGCAACGTCAAGGAGCAGGAGCGGATCACAGCGGAACTCACGGAACTGCAAGAGCAGTTGGCGACGCTGCAGCGCGACCACGCCGTGCTGGTGAGCATGCAGCAGGCGCTCGGTGTCGGATCTCCGGGTGCTGAGCCCGCGAGCGTGGCCGGCAGTGCTGTGCCCGCGCCGAGGAAGAAGACCAGGACGGAGACCGAAACACCTCGGCCGGAGAAGAAGGCCACCGCCAGGCAGCCCAAGGCCGGAAAGCAGCCCGCAAAGAAGAACGCGGGCAAGAAGGGGGCCACGAAGGCGACTCAGCCGACCCTCGTCCACCTCATCCACCTCCACCTCACCGAGCAGAAGGAACCCCGCTCCGCGGCGGAAGTCGCCGAAGCCCTCAGTGTTGCGCATCCTGACCGCACCATCGCGACCACCGTCGTACGCACCGGCCTCGAAACCCTCGTGGCCAAAAGCCTCGTCCAGCGAACCAGGCAGGGTCGATCCGTCTTCTACACCGCCACCCACACCCCGGTGCCGACACCGTCACCCGCAGCCGACGCCCAGCCCGAAACCACCGAATAGCCACGGCAGTTCGGGCCGGCAGGGCTCACCCGCCAGGCTTGCGAGCCTTGCTGGGGGTGGCCGCGTGTCAGGCGGACAGCAATTCTCGGAGCCGGGTGGTGTCGATGAGGTGGGCTCGGGACGGGAACACCTTGTCGACCAGCACCTGGTGAGTCGCGGGGTCGGGGTCGGCCACGCCGTCGGTCAGCACGAACACCCTGTAGTCGCGGTCGGCGGCGTCCATGAGTGTGGAAAGGACGACACCACTGGTACTGATACCGCTCAGCACCAACGTGTCGATGCCGCGGTCGCTCAGCTGCTGGTGGAGATCGGTGGTGGAGCCGGAGCCGTAGCGGATCTTGCGCACGACGATGTCGTCGTCCTCCGGCGCTATCCGCTGGCCGATCTGGGTGGCGGGATCCTCGTGGTGCAGCATCTTCGCCGCGGCGACGGCGGTGAAGCCCTTGTTGGTCTCCGGAACCGCTGCCCAGTCGTCCTCGGTGAAGGCGACGCGGACGTAGCCGATGGTCCCGCCGGCGGCACGGACGTCGGCGATGGCGCCCTTGACCCGTTCCACCAGCGCGTCGGCGTCGGTGGCGAGCGGGACGATCCCGTTCTGGAAGTCCATGGCCAGCAGGGCGGTCCGCTCCGGGAGGATCGTGGGGAGGGCGGGGGCGGGGGTGTTCACGCGGGGTTCCCCTTCGCTGGAGTTCTCGGTTCTCATATGCCGCCGTCGCTCAGGTCGGCGGCCGCGAGCCGCTCCAGCAGTTCGATGGCCTTCTCCATGTCCTCGCGTTCGTCCGGCGCGACGACCCGGTCGATGGCCCGGGCGAGGAAGGTGGCGCGTCCCGCGAGCAGGTTGTCGACCAGTTCGGTCGCGGAGGGGGCGGCACTCATCCGCTTCCTGCGGCCGTCCTGCGGGTCGGGCTCGCTGTGCACGAGCCCGGCGGCCTTGAGGACCGTGAGGCTCTGCGCGATGGCCGCGTTCCGCCAGGTTCCCCCTGGCCTCGTGCGCCGCTACCGCCGGGCGCACGCGGTCGGGGCGTTCACGCCCCCTGGGCTCGCGAGGGAGCGTCCACCGCTTCCACCGCTTCGACCAGCGAGGCCAGTTCGGGGTTCCTGGCCGCTTCGTCGAGTGCTTCGCGGAGAGCGGTGTCGTTGGTCGGCCGGGCTTCGGCGAGGAGTTTCAGGCCGGCTTCGGTGACGTTGGTGTAGATGCCGCGGCGGTCCGTCGGGCACAGGTACCGGGCGAGCAGGTTGCGGTCTTCCAGTCGCGTGACCAGGCGGGTCGTGGCGCTCTGACTGAGAACGACCGCGTCGGCGACCTGCTTCATCTGCAGATGCCCGCCTTCGTCGTCGTGCTGACGGCTGAGCACGTCGAGCAGTGAGTACTCCCGGACGCTCAGGTCGTGTTTGGACTGCAGGGCGCGCTCGATGTGCGCCTCGATCCTGCCGTGCAGGAGGGAGAGGGCACCCCATCCGTTGGCGAGGGCGGTGAGTGCGGGATCCGTGGCGGTCATGGGGTCCAGGTCTCCTTCCGGGTGCGACTGGATCTCAGGATACGCCAAGAAGTGAAATATTGCCTAGAGCACATATAGAGCTAGTGCAAGCATCTACTCGGACAGGCGGGTGCGGTCTGGCCGATGTTGCTGGTCGAACCCGTGACCAGCGCCGTCTTGTTCCGCAGTCGCTCACTCATGGCGTGATCTCCCTCGTCTCGCGATGTGCGGACAACAGTGCGCCCCGAAAAATGGACCAACAAGTCCAGACTGACGGTCTCGTCACCGTCCCAGGGGCCCGCGCCTCACTCCCTGGAATGGACCTCATGGTCCAGTACGGTGGAAGGGAGGAGGCGAGATGCCGGACACACTGACTGCGAAGGGCCGCGCCACGCGGGCCCGCATCATCGACGGGGCAGCCGAGGTGCTGCGCGAGAGGGGTGTCGCCTACGCGACGCTCGACGACATCCGCGCCCACACCAGCACGAGCAAGAGCCAGCTCTTCCACTACTTCCCCGACGGCAAGGACGAATTGCTGCTGGCTGTGGCCCAGTTCGAGGCGGACCGGGTCCTCGAGGACCAGCAGCCGCACCTCGGGCGTCTGGACTCCTGGGAGTCCTGGTACCGGTGGCGGGACTCCGTGGTGGAACGCTATGAACGCCAGGGCGACCACTGTCCGTTGGGATCCCTGTTCCTCCAGGTCGGCCGGGCCCGCCCCGGCGCCCGAGCGATCGTCACGCAGCTGATGCGCCAATGGCAGCAGCATCTCGCCGACGGCATGCGCGCCCTTCAGGCGAACGGCCTGGTGTCACCCTCCCTCGACGTGGACCGTACCGCCGCCGCACTGCTGGCCGGCATCCAGGGCGGCGTGACCATCATGATGTCCACCGGCGACTCGACCCACCTCAAGGCGGCACTCGACACCGGCATCGACCGTCTCCGCGCGTCGGCGGGCGAGCCGGCGGGGGCCTGACAGGGTCCGCCGGGGGATCGGCGGGCTTCCTGGTGTGGCGCGTGTCCGTCCTGGCCCGGCACGAAGTCACGATGCGGGGGCGCCCGGGGGACGGCGCAGCCCAGCGGTCATGTCGTACCGACGAAGGTTCACGGGTGAGGTGTTGGCGCCGGACGCCTTGCCGATGACGGTGAAAGCGAGGCCCTGCGGCCCGTCGGCCCGAGCCGCGGCGTCGCCGGGACGCACGCCTGCTGTACGGCACGGCGAGATCGCCTGGTCATGAGGCGTGCCCGACGGCTCGGGGTCCCCCACCGGCAGCCGGCTCAGACGACTCCGAGCAGTCCGTTGCCACCCAGCAGGGTGCTGTCGCTCTGAGCAAGGCCGACAGACGGAGCGGTGATCACGCGGCTGCCGCCGGCGGTGGGGCCGGTCTATCTGTCGATTCCCATGGACGACTGGAAGCGGCCCCTGTCCGGGTTCACCCGGGTGCGGACGCTGAGTGACCGCGTCGCCCCCGACACGGAGCGGCTGCGGGGCTTCGCCGAGCGCATCTCGGCCAGCCGGCGTCCCGCGCTGGCCTTCGGGCCGGAGGTGGACCGCGCAGGCGGCGGGATACGACGGCACGACGGCAGAACGGCAGAACGGCCACGTACCGGGTGCCTGGATCCTGGTCCACGTCAAGCCCCCGTCGAACCGGACAGGGTCGCCCGCGGCCGACGGCGGCCGGACATCGCGCTCACGTCACGCCGATCGGCCCTCGGCGCGTGGTGATGAGGACAGGGCGCCCGGCCGGGTCCGTGAGGACGCGCGCCCTGTCCCCATGACGTCAGGGGCGGCTGTCCACGCGGGATCCCCGTCGTGGAGGCGGAAGCCGCCGTGTACCCCCCGTGATCTCCGGGTGCGACGACGCTCAGGCAGCCGCCGGCCCGTCGGCCGGGTGGACGGACCGGGTCGGCCACTCGGCGGGGTGGTTCCGGACACCTGATGGATGTTGCGGCGGGCGGCTCACGGCAAAGCTGAAGTACATGAGTCACGACGTGGCAGCGACGGATTCATCCGCCCGCACCGTCCGGAGCCATGCGGGACCCAGAAGGAGGTCGGTCTCATGACGATCCACCTGACGTTCCTGTGCGCGCCCGGTGGCGACGCCACCCTCGACCCGTTCCTCGGCGACGCTCCCCTGAGTGAGCCCGGCCTGCGTGAGGCGAGTGCCGCGCGAGCGGCCCTCGATCTCCACGACCTCGCCGTCCGGGCGCCCTCGGGCCGCTGTTCGCAGACCGCGGACGCCCTCGGTCTGGCGGCGGCCGCCGAGCCCGAGCTACGTGACCTCGACCTCGGTACGTGGCACGGTCGCACCGTCGGCGACGTCGCCGTGGCCGACCCCGACGGGTTCACGGCCTGGCTCACCGACCCGGACGCCGCACCACATGGAGGCGAGTCCGTACGACGGCTCTGCCGCCGGACAGCGGACTGGCTGAACAGCAGGGCGTCCGGCACGGGCCACACCGTGGCCGTCACCGAAGCGGGGGTTGTCCGGGCCGCGCTCATCCACGCCATGGGCATACCGGCACGAGCCTTCTGGCACCTCGCTGTGCCGCCGCTGTCCCCGGTCTCGTTCATCTGGCGAGACGGGCACTGGGACGTCCGGCTCGAGAATTCCTCGCCCCAGGACGGCCAGCGCTGGATCCACACCGGCGATCAGGCACTCCGGTACGCCTCGATCGTGATCAGTCCCCGCCGGCCCGGCGACACACCGGGAAGCGGTCGGGTTCCCGGCGGCCGCTCGCGCGTCTCCTGACGCGTCCCGCTCAAACGGGTTCGGGTTGTGCTTCCGGTTGCCGCAATGGCGCGGCCTTCGGCTCCCACTGCCTGGTGGTCCATATGTAGGCGCAGACCACTGACGTCATCGCGAGAATGAGAAGTGGCCCGAACACCCACGGGTGTTCGGCCATCCTCATCGGCAGATAGCGATAGGCCAGCAGGAGCGCGGCGAAGACCGTCGCACCATGGGCGAGGAGCCGTATTCCCGCCCGGTCCCAGCCGCGTACCTGCGAGCGCAGCGCCGCCTCGATCGTGAGTGTGAACACGACGCCCGCAACGAGGTCCACGCCGTAGTGGTAGCCGAAGCCGAGGGTCGCGCCGAGCGTGGCGATCAGCCAGAAGGTGCCTGCGAATCGCAGAACGCGTGGGGCCTGACGGGAATGGATGAAGATCGAGGTGGCCCACGCCGTGTGCAGGCTGGGCATGCAATTGCGGGGGGTGACCAGGTCGAAGGGCATGGGGTGCGGGCCGGCGACCGGCGGCGGAGTGTCCGGCCACAGGTCGGCCACCGCCCAGTGCGCGCCGTCGGCGCCGTAGGCGAAGATCGGTCCGACCACCGGGAAGATCATGTAGATGCCCGGGCCGAGCAGGCCTATCACCAGGAAGGTGCGCACCAGATGGTGGCGCGGGAAGCGGCGCTCGGCCGCCACGTCGCGCAGCTGGTACAGCGTGACGATGACGGCGGCCACCGCGAGCTGGATGTAGACGTAGTCGAGAACATGGGCACTGATCGGACCGGAGGCCCTGACGATCCGGCCCGCCAGCCACGACGGACTGCCCAGCGCGTGATCGGCGAGGGCCACGTACTGGTCGAGCACCGCCGGGCGGGTCTTCGAGGTGATGAGCAGCCAGGCGTCGCCCGTCTTACGGCCTGCCACGAGCAGCAGGGCGAGTCCGACGCCCTTCAGCAGCAGGATGCGTTCCTGACCCGTGCGGCGCGTGACGGCGATGACCCCGTATCCCAGAATCACCCACAACGCGCCGTTTCCGAAGGGGTGGCCGCCCTCGGTCGTCCTGGCATCGACCGCCCAGCGGACGAGAAAGAGGACGGCGTCGATACCGACGGCGACACCAGCCGCGACAAACCGTTCCCGCCAGGTGAGCACCACCATCATCAGCGCCATACTCGCGTACAGCAACGGCCCCGATTTGGGCGGGAATATCACCTCTTTCACCTGGTTGGCGATCGGCCCCGGCAGGCCGTAGTGACGCGAGGCGATCTCCAGCGCGATGAGGAATCCGAGGACGACCACACCCGCCGTGGCCCACAGCATCGTCCGTGGTCGAGCCCACGCGACGGACTTCATTCTGTGGTTAATTCGCGAGAGCACCCGCGACGCTATAGGTATCAATTGTTTGGCCGATTTGTCAGTTGTTGGTCGAATAGGTCACCCTTCACGCCGGAAAGCAAGCTTTTCCGGCGAAGAGCAGGCGATAAGGGCGTCGCCATGAGGTCGATCATGGTAACCGAGCGGTGCGGGTGGAATCGCTGGTGCCGGGTGACCCGAAATACGGCGTGCCTCCGGGCATCGGGATGACGCTCTCACTGAAAGCGCGTGAACCGGCCTTCAGACGTGGCCGAGGAGCCGATGCAGCGGCCGGGGAACGCGGTCGAGGTCCAGGTGCGCGACCAGCGCCCGCGCGTACAGGGCCTTACGACCGCTGTGCGTGCCCATGAAGCGCCGCAACTGGTGCTCCACGGGCCGTTCCCGCTGCGCCGGCTGCCCCTGCAAGGTCCGGAAGGGGCGCATCTCGCCCTGGGCCTCGATCACCCGCTGCACGGCCTCGGCCCCCAGGGCGCGGATCAGCTCGTCCTCCAGGTCGGCGACGCACACCTGGAACCCGAGCGCCTCCAGTCCGGCCTGCGTGAGACCCGACCCGAGCCCGACCCGCTCCAGATGCCGCCGGAAATGGCGCTCCTCGCCTATGTCGCAGAGACCGGCCAGCGGGAGGCCGAGCCCCGCGGGACCGCACACGTCCAGGAAGCGCCCGATGTTCGTCGCGCCTCCGAGCGGTACGACCGCGACGCCCTCCGCGTCGAGGTCGCGGCCGTAGCGTGTGGCCAGCGCCCAGAGCGCGACCTGATCGCTGTTCCCCTCGACGAGCACGATCGTCCGCACACCGTCACCGGCCAGCTCGCGCGCCTTCGCGGCGGCCGCGTCCGCCCCCGTTCCGCCGGCCGCCCACATACTCAGCGCCAGGCGGAATCGCCTCAACTCGTCCACGAGACCTCGCTTCCCGGCGCATCGTGGCACGGCCGGAACCCCGTACGCATCCGCGTTTTTCGTCCGCGCACGCTGACAGGCGCCCGCGGTGCCCGGTTCGGCGCGGCGCGGCCGGACGGGCCGGGTGGTCCGGAGGCCGACTACAGGCGGACGACGACCAGGGCGATGTCGTCTCCTCCGCCGTCGGCCACGCCGAGGCGGGTGAGCAGGGTGTCGGCCAAGTTGTCAGGGCTCAGGCAGGCGTGCCGCAGGAGGGCGTCGGCGAGACGGTCCAGGCCGACGTCGATGTCCTCGCCGCGGCGTTCGACGAGTCCGTCGGTGTAGAGGATCAGGGTGTCGCCCGGCGTGTAGGACACCGTGGCCTGAGGGCGCGTGCTCCGGTCGGTGGGGACACCCAGCGGCGGATCGGTGGCCTGGTCGAGAAGGGCGACCGTGCCGTCCGTCCGGGCCAGCATGGGCGGCAGGTGACCGGCGCTGGTGTAGGTGATGCGCTGCTGACGTGTGTCGATGACCGCTTTCACGGCAGTCGTGGCCAGAGCGCCCTCGCAGGTCTGGGCGAAGCCGCTCAGGACGTCCATCGCTCTGCCGGGCTCCTCGGTGGCCCGGATGGCGGCGGACAGGGTGCTGTGGAGCATGCCCATGACGGCGGCGGCCTCCAGGCCGTGACCGACCACGTCGCCGACCCCGACGGTGAACCTGTCCTCGGAAAGGACCACGACGTCGTACCAGTCGCCGCAGACGTTGAGCGATCGGGCGGCAGGCATGTAGCGCACGGCGATGTCGCCGCGCCCGGCCAGGTCCGGTGCGTGCAGCATGGCCTCTTGGAGGGTGAGGGCGGTCCGGCGCTCCCGGTCGTGGGCTTCGCGGAGCTCCTCGTTGAGGCGCTGGAGTTCCTGCGCCCGCGCATAGAGCTCGGCCTCCATCGCGGCCCGCTCGCCGCCAGGATCCTCCGGCCGCGTCTGCAAGGGGCCGCTCAGCACGAACTCGGTCATGTCCTCCACGCGGTGGATGATCCACGCGACCTCTCCGTCCGGTCCGAGGACGGGCGTGTTGATCGGCGACCACCACTTCACCTGGAACACTCCCGGACTGCCCGACACCGGGACGTCGTACTTCTGGACCGCCATCGTGTCCGGTTTCCCCGAGTCCAGAACCCGCCGCAGGGAGGCGCTCAGGTTGCGGACCCCGTCGGCGTCGGGGTCCGCCGGATTGTCGGGATGGACGTCGAAGAGGTACCGGCCGATCAGCTCGTCCCGGGTCCGGCCCGTCGCCCGCAGGTACGCCTCGTTGACCTCGACCATCACCAGGCCGGGGTCCAGCACCAGGTAGGGGCTGGGCGTCACGGAGAACAGGGCCCGGTAATCGATCCGCGGTGTGGTCACATGCGGTCTCCCGCCCCGCCGCACGGGTCTCATGTCAGAAAGTATGCGTCCGGGCGTGAACCGCGGCTTGTCGGCCCGCCCGCGACGAGCGCTCCGGAAGACCGCGGACAGCGTGCCCTCGCGCTTCGGGCCGGTGGCCCTTCCGGAACCGAGGTCGCACAGCGCGCCGACCGGACGTGCGGCCACCGGGGCCGTGCCCCGCGAGCCTCGCCCTCGGCGCCTGCGGCACCGCCGAGCGGGCCACGGAGCCCCGATTGGCCCGCGACCTGGGGCTGTCGTGCCTGAGAGCCTGCTCCTCCGGTCCGTACTTCGAGGAGTCGCCGTGCAGGTAGCCGTGGTCACTTTCGACGGGTTCAACGAGCTCGACAGTTTCATCGCCTCGGCGCTGATCAACCGGTGCCGGCGGGATGGTCTGGAGGCTTTCATCACTACGCCGACGCCGGTGGTCACGTCGATGAACGGCGTCGGGGTGACCGGGCAGCGCCCGATGGAGTTCGTGACCGAAGCCGATGTCGTGCTGATCGGCAGCGGCGTGAAGGCGCGCGAAGTGGTCGCCGACGACCAGCTGGTCTCCAGGCTGCTGCTCGACCCGTCACGACAACTGATCGGTGCGCAGTGTTCCGGTGCACTGGTGCTTGCCCGGCTCGGGCTGCTGGAGGGCATGCCCGCCTGCACGGACATGAAGACCCGGCCGTTCGTCGAAGCCCGCGGCATCACCGTGCTGGACGCGCCGTTCCACGCCGAGGGGAACATCGCCACGGCAGGCGGCTGCCTGGCCTCTCAGTACCTCGCGAGCTGGGTGATCTCCCGAACGGTCGGGGAGGACGCGGTGCGGGACGTCATCGGTTACGTGGCTCCCGTGGGCGAGAACCAGGAGACGGTCGAGCGCAACTTGCGTGCCGTCCACGCGGGCGAGGTCGCGCTGGGCTGACGCTTGTGGCGGGAACGGGCCGACACCGCGTGGGGGGGGCGGGAGGCGTCGAGCCTCGGACGGGGCGGCGCTCGGGCCGGGTGATCTGCCCGGCCCGAGCCTCAGAGCAGCCACTGACCGTCACGCATCAGCTCGCGACCGGGCAGGTCCGTCTCCTCGCGCCAGGCCTGGATGCGGCGTGGGGTGACGCGGAACCAGCGGTACGGCGTCACCGGTGTGCGTGGGTCGAAGCCGGTACGTGCGGCGAACCGGTCGCCCTCCCGCTGCGACAGCTCGCCGATCTCGAGGACTTCGACGTCGCCTTCGATCATGATCACGTCGCGGGTCTGTCCCAGCCCGAGCCGCGTGGTCCGGGTGGTGGCCAGGTTCCTGCCGGTCCGGCTGGACGCCGGAGTGGCCAACAGCAGTGCCTTGCCGTCCCAGTCGAACGACAGCGGGACCAGGTAGGGCGCGCCGTCCGGCGAAGCGGTGGCCACCCAGATGTCGACGTCGTGGGTGAGCCGGTGCTCGGTGTCGCGGCGGCGCCGGGCGCGGGAGCGGGGTTCGGTGTTCATCGGTCCTCCAGCAGTCCGAGGAGGTTGCCGTCGGGGTCGACGAGGGTGGCCACCAGGCGGCCGCCGCCGACGTCGTGGACGGGCTCCTTGACGGTCGCGCCCGCGGCGGTCACCTCGGCCACCTTCGTCTCGATGTCAGTCACGTGCCAGTAGGCCAACGAGGAGGTCAGGTCCTGCGGACCGCCGCCCGGCAGCAGCCCGATGTGCTGGCCGGCGGCCTCGAAGCCGGCGTAGTACGGCTCGTCGGTCTGCGGCGCGACGCCGAGCAGGGCGGCGTACACCGCCTTGGCCGCCGCCAGGTCGGACACGGGGTGCAGCACGGTCTTCATCCCGTGCGCGGCGAAACCGGTCATGGTGGCTCCTGTGGGGTCGTGGGTCGATCGTCCCGGCGCTTCCTGTCGGGCTTACCGGTGTCGATCGCTGTGGTCACAGGCTCTCCCGACAGGGGTGCGGGCCGCCTCCGTGCCGACCACGGAAAGGGCCACGGAAAAGGCTACGGATAATGAGCCGGTGTCCACTCCAGTGATCTCTGCTCGGGAAGCCGAAGTTCTCGCGCTGCTCGGGGAACACCTCAGCAACGCGGAGATAGCCGCGCGGCTGTTCATCTCGGTGCGCACGGTCGAGTCGCACGTCTCCTCGCTGTTGCGCAAGCTGGAGTTGCCGGATCGGCGGGCGCTGTCGCGGCGGGCTGCCGCGTCGGCCCGCCCCTCGGAGTCCGGCACCGCGAAGTCCGGTCCGGCACCCGCGCTCCGGGCGCCGCTGACGGCGTTCGTCGGCCGGGCGCGTGAGCGTGGGGAGTTGGCCGCGGCAGTGAAGGCGCACCGGCAGGTGACGGCGGTGGGTCCGGGTGGGGTGGGCAAGACACGGCTCGCCCTCGCGGTGGCGGCGGAGTCGGCCCGTGAGTTCGCCGACGGCGCGTGGTTCGTCGACCTGGTCCCGGTGACCGATCCGGAGCGGGTGGGGGCCGCTGTCGCGGCAGCCCTCGGTGTGGGAGAGCAGCCCGGCAGCAGCGTCGACGGCGCGGTGGCGGCCGCGCTGGCGGACCGTGAGGCACTGCTGGTGCTGGACAACTGCGAGCAAATACGTGACGGGGTGGGGCCGTTCGTGGAGCGGCTGCTGGTGGCCTGCCCGCGGTTGCGGGTGCTCGCGACGAGCCGGGCCCGGCTGATGGTGCCGTTCGAGTGGGTCTTCCAGGTCCCGCCGCTGTCGCGGGCCGGAGGCGCCGATTCGGACGCGGTGGCCCTGTTCATGGAGCGGGCCGCTGCGGTGGGCCGGGCACCGGATCCGGCCGTACGCAGGCAGGTCGCTGGTCTGTGCGAGCAACTCGACGGGATGGCGCTGGCGATCGAGCTGGCAGCGGCGCGCTGGCCCACCCTGGGACTTGACGGCCTCTCGGCCGGTCTGGGCGACCAGTTGCGGATCCTGGCCGGCGGCCCGCGCGTCGACGGCAGGCACCGGTCGGTACGGGCGGTCCTCGACTGGAGCCACGGGCTGCTGGAGTCGCAGGACCGGGCGCTGCTGCGGCGGGCGTCGGTGTTCGTCCTGCCGTTCACCGCTCAGGCGGCGGCCGAGGTGACCGCCTTCGCTCCATTGGATACATCGGCGGTCACCGATGGGCTGGGCAGGCTTGCCGAGCAGAGCCTGCTCGTCGTAACGGACTCCGGGACCGGCACCCGTTATCAGGCGCTGGAGACGGTCCGTCAGTACGGGGCGGAACAGCTCGCCGATGCCGGTGAGTCGGACGATGTCCGATCGCGCCATCTGGAGTGGTGTCTGGCCGGCGCGACCCGGCTCACGGAGGCTGGGGGCGACGACTGGCGGGCGCGGTTCGACGCGATCACGGAGGATCTCCGGGCCGCCCTCGCCTGGGCGGCCGACCAGCCGGCGCGGCGCGCGGACGCCCACCGACTCGCCCTGCTGGTGGCGGAGTTGGCCTTCGACCGCAACCTGCTCGGCGAGGCCCAGCACCGGTTCGAGCAGGCGGCCCGGCTCGCCGGGGACGGCGCCGGTGCCGATGCGCTTCGGCACGCGGCCGGGGTGGCCGGCTGCCGCAGACTCGGCGACGACATGTTCCGTCTGCACCAAGCCGCCGCCCGAGCCTCCCTCCGCGCCGGGGACAAGGCCGGAGCCTGCCGCGACCTGGCTGCCGCGGCCACCGTCGCGTACCGCTTCTCCAGCACGTTCACGCGGATTCGGCCCGTGGACGAGGTGAGCGCCCTGCTCGCCGAGGCTCGCGAGCTGTCCCCCGAGGGCGATGCGGCTGCCGAGGCGGCTGTCGTGCTGGCCGAGGCGGCGGTGATCGCGGACGCGTTCGGCGCGGTGCAGGCGGACGTGGACAACACCGCGCATGAGACCGTCACTTGCGCCGACCGGGCTGTGGAGTTCGCCCGCCGCGCGGGCGACCCGGTGGCCGAGTCCGCCGCCCTCGACGCGCTCTCGGGCGCCCGGAGTTGGGCCGGTGACCCCTTCGGCGCCGCGAGCGCGGCCCGGCGCCGCATCGAAGTCCTGGCTGCGGTACCGAACACCCCCGCCGGTACGCATGAACTCGTGGACTCGCTCGCCATGGCCGCCGGAAACGCCCTCGGTGTGGGGGAGCTGACACAGGCCCGCCTGTGGAGCAGGCAGCTCGCCGACCATCCCCTCCTGGCCGAGGCGGCGCACCACGCCACGTCCTGGCTCCTGGTCACGGAGGCGTTCGCCGGTGATGCCGCCGAGGTGCTCGCGGGCAGCGCCGGGTTCCTCGGCGCGTGGGAACAGAGCGGCCGCCAACGGTCGTTCGCGCTCGGCCCGGCCGCCGCGTCGGTCGCGATGGTCCATGGCCTGCGCGGCGACCACGACGCCCGTGCGGCCTGGCTCGCGATCGCCGAGCAGGCGGGCCCCGACCAGGACCACCGCCAGGGCTACGGCGCGGTCTTCGACGCCATGGTCCTGCTCCACCACGGGGACGCGGACGGCGCCCTGGCGCGGCTGGCGCCGGAGCCGGATCAGGTGTGGAAGTGGGTCTGCTGGGTCTGGCTGCACTGGTACGTGGCGCTCCGGGCGGAGGCGTCGGTACTCGCCGGACACCCGGCCGCCCGGGAGCGGGTCGACGCCGCTCGCGGCATGGTCGCGGGGAACCCGGTCGCCTCCGCGCAGGTGGACCGGGCGCGGGCGCTGCTGGACGGCGACCTGCCCCGGCAACTCGCCACCGCAGCCGCGTTCGAGGCTGCCGGCTGCCGCTACCAGGCGGCGCGCACGCGCCTGCTCGCCGGGAACGACCATGGTGCCGCCGGCACCGCAGCCCTCGCCCGGCTCGGCCTCGCGCCCGTGGGCATCGGGTAGCCCCGGCACACGGCGCCCGCTACGGCGAACAGCTCGCGCCGGGGGCGCCGGCGGGGCCCGCCTCTCCCCCGCCCGCCGCTCCCCGCCTGTCTCTCCCCCGCCGGCCTGGCGCACCCGTCCGCTCACCGGGCGGGTGCACGCCTCAGCTCACCGCCCGCTTCACCAGTGCCGCGATCCGCTCCTCCACCTCGGCCGTCACCTCGGTCAGCGCGAAACCGGCCGCCCACATCGGGCCGTCGTCGAGCTTCGCCTGGTCACTGAAGCCGAGCGTCGCGTACCGCGCCTTGAACTTCTCCGCGCTCTGGAAGAAGCAGACGACCTTGCCGTCCAGCGCGTAGGCGGGCATCCCGTACCAGAGCTTCGGTGCGAGGACCGGGGCGACGTCCGTGACGACGGCATGGACGCGCTCCGCCATGACCCGGTCCGAGTCCTGCATCTCGGCGATCTTCGCGAGTACGTCCTGTTCCGCCTGCGCCGCCTTGTCCGCGCGCGAGCTGCGACGCGCGGCCTTCTTCAGCTCCTGGGCGTGGTCCTTCATCGCCGCCCGCTCCTCGGCCGTGAATCCCTCGAACGTGCTGGTCCCGGTGCTGGTCATCATCACTCACCCCTGTAGACATGCGTCGCGATCCGCCCAGCCTGCTGTGCCTGGCGCGATCACCGTGGTCACAGTCTCATTCACCTCGCCCACGGACCGCTTCCGTGCTCACCACGGAATCGACCACGGGCAGGAAGCCCGCTGACCGTGCGTCACCTGCTGCCGAACCGTCGCCCGCCTCAGTGCGTCACACCGGGACGACGGCAACTCCAGCCTGCCGCCGCGCCCGCCAGGAGCGGTGCACTGATGAGTCCCAAGGCCAGAAGGCCCATGAAGAAGAGAGCTCCCGCCGCGTCCGACGAATGGACGTCGGGATCGCTGAACACCGTGAAGTCGAGAATCCACAGCGCCGGCCCCACCACGCCACACACGGCTACTGCCCAGCAGGCGTTCGCCCGCCCGAGATACACCCCCAACAACGAGGAAGGTACGACGCTGCAGAGCAGCATGCTGAGGATGACGGTCACGCCGGTCAGGTCCACCATCCCTACGGCGGTCGGCAGCCAGGGGCCGGCGGCAATCACTGCCGCCCACACCAGCACCAGGAATGCCGGGACAAGCTCGGCGAAGCCCCCTACGGCTGCCTGTCTTTGATGCCCTGCTGTGCGCCTCATCCTCGCCCTCCCCGAGCAGTCGAGGAAGATACTCCCACCAGATTTGAACGCGTTCAACACTGGGCAGGGCCCCAACGGCTCACACCGGTACGACGCGACGACCGACCTGACTCGAATCTCCCTACCCCGTGGACGGGTTGGCCGTCCGTCTCGCCGTACCGCTCCGGCTTCCCCGCACCGTCAGCGCGCCGCGCGCAGCTCCGCGTACAGCTCGGGTCCGGTCCAGGTGCGCGGCGTGGACTCCGCCTCGTGCACCAAGGAGACGAGGCGCGCGTTCGCGGGGGCGCTCAGCCCGTGGGCGGCGGCGAGGGCGACGATCTCCCCCTGCAGTGAATCGATCTCCGTGGGTCGGCCGCGTTGCAGGTCTTCCCACATCGAGGAGCGCGCGTGGGCGTCGATACGGAGGGACGCCGCCGCCACCCGCCGGAAGAGGGCGTCGGGCAGCCCAAGCACATACGGCGTGACGTTCGGCGCGGTGGGGCCGAGGCGGGCGGGAGTGACCCCGGCGGCGCGATAGGCGGCAAGTGCCTCGCGCTGGCACAGGGCGAGGCAGCGGCGGTACGCCCGGCGGCCGAGCTGGTCGCGCAGTGGCAGCCCGGAGAGGGCGTTGACCGCGTTGTTGAGGTTCATCAGCAGCTTGGCATGCTGCACTTCGCGCATGTCGCTCCGGGGCTGGTTGGCCAGGCCCGCCTCACGGAAGGCGGCCAGGAGCGTGTCGTCCGGCTCGGTCATGAGCCGGCCCGGCATGCCCTGGTGCACGGTTCCCGGCTCGGACTGCACCACGTTGTAGGGCACCATTCCGGCCAGCACGGTGTGCTTGGGGAGGGCGGCGCGGAGGGTTTCAGGGTTGTGCAGCCCGTTCTGGAAGCTCACCACGACGGCGCCGGGGGCGAGATGGGGTGCGAGGTCCTCGGCGGCGGGCCCGGTGCCGGCGGTCTTCACGGTGACCAGCACGTAGTCGGCGCCGGCCGCGCCTTCGGGACCGGTGGCCAGCGTCAGGCGGTCGGGGGTGAGGTGGACGGGCGGCCGGCCGGAGCTGCTGAGGGTGAGTCCCCGCTCGCGCAGCACATCCATGGCGGTGGACCGGCCGATGAATGTCACGTCATATCCGGCGGCGACGAGGTGGCCGCCAAGATGACAGCCGATGCTGCCGGCGCCGAGAACGGCGAAGCGGGGCTTGGACACGAGTTACTCCTGCGACAGGGCGAGGCCGGGCAGAGGCCAGCCTGGACCATGGACATGCCTTCTGACGATGCCACCGGTCACCTGTCACATGTCCATGGCGCCGTGGGGCGGCGACGTCCGCGCTACGGATTCGCCCGTCGCTCAGTGGTCGGCTCCGGAAGTCCTTCGGGGGTTGATCGGGCGCTGCAGGGCGCCGTGCGGCGGCGGCACGGCCCGGTCCACGCAGTCGGCCCTCGGGGGGAGACGGGGGACCGGGCGTCCGATGTTCGACTCAGGCGCCGTCTTTCAGGCGTGCCCAGGGTCGGTGACGCGAAGGTCGAGGAGCTGTCGCGTATGCGCGGGCACGTGGTTTTCGGCGAGGCCGTCGATGAGGCTTGCCAGCGGAATCGGCTGGTCCAGCACGAGTGCGTCATTGGACAGGAGGAGTGACGGCACCGGAACCGAGGCGGCTTCCTCATTGAGCTGGTCGGCGATGTCGCACAGGACCGTGGCCTGGCTCCGGACATGATCAATCAGGTCCGCCCGGCCTGCGTGCTCGGTGATGATCCGGTCAAGGTTCCAGGTGTCGAGGGAGACGCGGTTGTCGAAGGTGGGCCGCGAGCCGGCGACGACACTCAGAGCGACAGCCGCGACCGAGGCGTCGACGCTGAGGAGATGGGCCAGTATCTGGTCGGCGTTCCATCCCCCGTCGTCCGCGTCGCCGAGGTCTGGGACGGCCGCCGCATCGAGCAACCTTTCGTAGGCACTGCGAAGTACTGTCGTGTCCACAGGGTGCTTCCCTTCAGTCGGGACGTGTCGAACCCGAATCCCGCTCCGCCGCCTCAGCGACGCGTTTGATGTTCGCCAACCGCCGGTCCCAGTCGGCCGCGAGCGAAGCCATCCACCGTGCCGTCGTGTCCAGCGCCGCGGGCCGCACCGCGTACCGCACCTCGCGCCCGATCCGCCTGCCGGAAACCAGCCCGGCGGCGTCCAGGACGGCGAGGTGCTTGACCACCGCCTGCCGCGAGACGGGAAGGTGTTCGGCCAGCGCCGTCGCGGTGGCCTCGCCCTGCGCGGCAAGCAGGTCAAGCAGGTGACGTCGCGTCGGGTCGGCCAGCGCACCGAGGACGCTGTCGACGGCCTCGGCGGCGCCGGGACGTTCTTCCGTCACGTGGAGGGCTGTTCGGCGCGCGTCTTGAGCGCGTCGAGCTCCAGGGGCCAGCCTTGGCTGTGGTCCTTCAGATTCTGACTGCGCAGCTCCTGGGACCCGGCCAGCGCCGCGAACCCGCTCTCGACGACGCGCAGCCGCGTCTGGTCGCCTTCCGGGGTCAACGTGAACTCCACAAGGGTGCTGTTGGCCTCGCGCAGTTCTTCTCCGGGGAACGCGCTGGTCCAGCGGTACGCCAGGTACGTGGGCGGCTCGACCTTCTCCACGCGCACCGGGAAGTCACCGTGCTCGGCGTTCTTCGCCGTCATCGACTCGCCTTCCCTGGCCAGGTGCCGGGCAGGCTCGCCTTGTCGGCCACCCAGAACCCGGGTTGGGCCACCAGCGACCAGACCCGCTCCAGGGGTGCCGCGATCAGGGTTTCGCGTTCAATCCGGTCCTCGTTCATGGGGGGACCCCTCTGTTGTCATTGCCGTTGAGTGCAACTTCAGAGTTGCACATCGAACCCTTCAGGTGCAACCCAAGGGTTGCACCTAGGCACCTGCTTGCCTGGTGGCCTGGTGGCTGCTTGCTTGGCGGCCTGGTGGCTGCTTGCTTGGCGGCCTGGTGGCGATGCCGCTCTCGGTCGCACGGAACCAGTCGGCGCCAACCCCGCGCCATAACGCCCCACCCGCTCGGCGGCGCCTCCCGTACACCTTCTGTTCGACCGGATGCGACACCGTGGCCGCATGAACCCGAACCGGACCCCGTCCATCGCGTCCGTGGACGACCTCATGTCCCTGCTCGCCGACTGCGAGGACTCCTGGGACACCCCGGACCGCACCGGCGACCCGGTGGACATCCTCGACCACGGTCTCCAGGTCGCCGCGGTCCTCGCCGCGCGGCACCCGGACGACAGGGAACTCCAGGTCGCCGGGCTGGTTCACGACATCGGGCACCACCTCAGGCCCGGTGACGAGGCCGGGCACGGCGAGCACGCCGCCGACGCCGTCGCCTCCCTTCTCGGGCACCGGGTCGCCCGCCTCGTCGCCCTCCACATCCCCGCCAAGCGCTACCTCGCGGCAACCGACCCGGACCTCGCGCTCTCCCCGGAGAGCGCCCGGACCCTCGGCTGCCAGGGCGGCGTCATGGCGTCGCAGGAAGCGGCCGATTTCGAGGCCGATCCCGACTTCGCCGCGGCGGTGGCGCTCCGCCGGGCCGACGACGCGGGCAAGGTCGTAGGCCTGCGCGTGCCGGGGCTTGCCTCCTGGCGGCCGGTGGTCAGCGCCATGGCCGCCGCGATCAGGAACCCTGCGTGATCACGAGAACTCCCGCCTTTCACGGGCCTGGTGTGGAACCGCACCGACCGCCCGCCCCTGGACGACGAAGGTCCGACGGCCCGCCCTCGTCGTCCCCGAACGGACGTGCACCCGCACACCCTCAAACTGCGCTCCGACCGTGCCCAGACGTTGAGCGCGCTCGACCGGCACACCGAATGCGAGTCGGCAGAGGCAGGGTTTCGAGCAAGGCCGACGGATGCTGGAGCACGGTCCGTTCAGCGGCGGATGATGCCGAGGTCGGTGGCGGTGGCGACCGCGGCGGTGCGTGAGTCGACGCCGAGTTTGCTGTAGATGCGGACCAGATGGGATTTGACGGTCCCCTCGGTGAGGTGCAGGCGGGCGCCGATGGCCTGGTTGGACAGGCCCTCGGCGACCAGGGCGAGGACTTCCGTCTCGCGCCGGGTCAGGGCGGTGCCGGGCATGCGCAGCCGGTTCATGAGTCTCTCGGCGACTGCGGGGGCGAGGGTGGTGCGGCCGGTGGCGGCCGTACGCACGGCGGCGGCCAGGTCCTCGGGTGGGGCGTCCTTGAGCAGGTAGCCGGTGGCGCCTGCCTCGATGGCGGGCAGGGTGTCGGCGTCGGAGTCGTACGTGGTGACGATCAGCACGCGGGGGGCGTCCGGCCGGGCGGTGATCCGGGCGGTGGCCTCGGCGCCGTTCATGCCCTTGCCGAACTGGAGGTCCATGAGGACGACGTCGATGTCCCCCTCGGCGGCCCGGGTGACCGCGTCCTCGGCGGTGGCGGCCTCGGCCACCACGACGAGGCCGGGTTCGGTCTCCAGCACGGCACGCAGCCCGGCCCGCACCACGGGGTGGTCGTCGGCCAGGAGGAGGCGGATGGGGCTGTCGGTCACGGGCGGGCCTCTGGCTCGATCTTGGTCTCAGGCTCGGTCTTGGTCTCAGGCTCGGTCTTTATCGCACACTCGGTCGCGGACTCGGTCTCGGTCGCGGTCTCGGTCGCAGACTCGGTCTCGGTCGCAGACTCGGTCTCCGCGGATGGGGTGAGGGGCAGTCGGGCGGACAGGGTGGTGCCGTGGCCGGGAGCGGATACGACGCTCAGGGTGCCGTCGAGCGCGTGCATGCGGGCGCGCATGGCCACCAGTCCGAAGCCGCCGTTCTCGGGGTCCGGGACGGGCAGAGTATCGGGGTCGAAGCCGATACCGTTGTCGACGATCTCCAGGGCGACGTGGTCACCGAAGTAGCCGAGAGTGACCTCGGCGGCAGTGGCGTGGGCGTGCCGGACGGTGTTCGCCAGCGCGGACTGGGCCACGCGCAGCAGGGCGACCTCGTGCGCGGTCGTCAGCGGCACCGGGTCGCCGGTGAGCCGGAAGCGCGCGGTGATCCGGTGGCGGGCGCCGGTGGTGGCGCACAGGCGTTCCAGTGCGCCGGCCAGGGTGATGCCCTCCAGTCCGGGCGGGGCCAGGGCGGCGACGAAGCGGCGGGCCTCGGCGAGGTTGTCCACGGCGGCCTGGCGGGCCGCCTGTACATGGCGGGTGGCTGCGTCGGGCCGACCGGGCAGGGAGCGTTCGGCGGCGCGCAACAGCAGCTGAATGCTGGAGAAGCCCTGGGCGAGGGTGTCGTGGATCTCGCGGGCCAGGCGTTCGCGTTCGGCCAGCACGCCGGCGGTGTGCTGGGCGGCGGCCAGGTCGGCGCGGGTGGCGGTCAGTTCTTCGATCAGGCGCCTGCGGTGTTCGCTCTCCCGGTACAGGGCCTCGTACCCCCACACCACCGCGACCGCGACGGCGGCGCCGAGGGCGGGTCCGATGGCCATGGCCAGGCTGAAGGAACCCTGGTGGGCGGCGAAGCCACCGACGGCGGCCACCGCGGTCGCCGCCACCGCGATCACTCCGGCGCGGCGGGGCAGCAGGTGCAGCTGGAGGAAGTACAGCGGGAAGGCGACCCACACGCCGTCGGGAGACAGGGCCAGCAGTGCCAGCCAGACGGCGCCGACGGCGGCGAGCCACCAGGCGGCCGCCCGCCGGGAGAGGCCCATGCGGGGCAGGAGCTGCCCGACCGCGTACACCAGCGCGCACGCCACCGCGACGGCGACGATCGCCCCGGCGTGCGGTCGGCTGTCGGCGACGGCACGGGCGCCGGCCAGGGCGAGCAGGCCGACGATCAGCAGGTGCAGGCACCAGGTCAGGGCCCGGGTGGTCGGGGACGGAGTGGGGGCAGCGGTGTTCACAGTCCTTCCAGCCTAAGGAAGCGGAACACCGCGCGGCCTCCATCGAAAGTTGGAAGCCGGGGGCAGCCGTCCGATCCGCCAAGTGCTCTCCCCCGCCAGATGCCCGCGCACGGGTCGGGCGGCGACGGTGGTGGCGTACCGCTTCCACCACCGGACGTACCGCTTCCACCACCGGAAAGGACAGGCCGAGCCCGTGTTCGTCGCCTGGAGAGACCTGAAGTTCGCCAAGGGCCGCTTCGCCCTGATGGGAACTGTCATCGTGCTGATCACCCTGCTGGTCGGGTTGTTGTCCGGGCTGACCGCCGGGCTGGGCCGGCAGAACATCTCGGCGATCACCGGTCTGCCCGCCGACAGGATCGCCTTCGCCGCGCCCGGCGCCGGGCAGGACCTGTCGTACGCCAACTCCACCGTCACCGAGAAGCAGTGGCGGCGATGGGCCCGGACTCCGGGCGTCACCAGCGCCGAACCGCTGGGCATCACCACCACGAGAGCCATTGCCGGTGACAACAGCACGGGGGTCTCCGTCTTCGGCGTCCGGCCCGGCTCCCGCCTCGCCCCGGACAGCGGCAGCCTCGACGGCGACGCGGTGGTGCTGACCACCACGGCCGCCGACGACCTCGGCCTGAAGCACGGCGGCAGCGTCACCCTGGCCGGGCGGCGGCTCACGGTGACCGCCGTGCGGGGCGACGTCTCCTTCAGCCACACCCCGGTCGTCTGGACCGGTCTCGATGTCTGGCGCAAGCTCGCACCCCCCACCGGCAACGCCGGCCGCCCGACGGCGACGGTGATCGCCCTGAACACCGACGGTGACGCCGACGTGCCGGCCGCCGACCGGGCCGCCGGGACCAGGACGGTCTCCAAGGACGACTCGCTGTCCGCGATCGGCTCCTACACCTCCGAAAACGGCTCCCTGCAGTTGATGCGCGGCTTCCTGTTCGCCATCTCCGCCCTGGTCATCGGCGCCTTCTTCACCGTCTGGACCATCCAGCGAAGCAGCGACATCGCCGTCCTCAAAGCCCTCGGCGCCTCCACCGCGAGTCTCCTGAAGGACGCCCTGGGCCAGGCCGTCGTCCTGCTCGCCGGCGGCACGCTGACCGGTACCGGCATCGCCGCCGCCATCGGCGCCGCCGTCGCGAGGGCGACCGTGCCCTTCGCCCTCACCCCCGCCACCGTCCTCGTCCCGGCCGCCGTGACGGTTCTGCTCGGCGCGCTCGGGGCCGCCCTCGCCGTCCGCCGCATCACCTCCGTCGACCCGCTGACCGCCCTGGGGAGCGCCCGATGAGCCTGAACCTGACCGCAGTCACCCTCACCTACCCCGACGGCGACTCCCGCCTGACGGCCCTGGACGACGTCACGCTCGCCGTCCCCGAGGGCAGCCTGACCGCCGTGGTCGGCCCCTCCGGCTCAGGCAAGTCCAGCCTGCTGGCCGTCGCCGCCACCCTGATCACCCCCGACGCCGGCACGGTCACCATCGACGGCACCAGCACCACCGGGATGACCCGCGGCGAACTCACCGACCTGCGCCGCCACAAGATCGGCATCGTCTTCCAGCAGCCCAACCTGCTGCCCTCCCTCACCGCGGCCGAACAACTCCAGGTCATGGCGCAGATCGACGGCCGCTCCCCCGCGAAGGCCCGGGGCCGGGCCATGGAACTGCTCGACGCCGTCGGCCTCGCCGACCAGGCGCACCGGCGCCCGCACCAGCTCTCCGGCGGCCAGCGCCAGCGCGTCAACATCGCCCGCGCCCTGATGAACGACCCCGTCGTCCTCCTGGTCGACGAGCCCACCAGCGCCCTCGACCATGAACGCGGCGCCGCCGTCATCGCCCTGATCACCCGCCTCACCCACGAGAGGGCGACAGCGACCGTCCTGGTCACGCACGACCGCGCCCATCTCACCGCCGCCGACCGGATCGCCGACGTACACGACGGCCGCCTCAACCTGCCGACGCCCGCCTGCTGAACGCAGCCCGCCGCGCTTTCGCCTCCCGCGAC
The DNA here is from genome assembly GCF_053595235.1 of Streptomyces sp. NPDC002520. Lineage (NCBI taxonomy): Bacteria > Bacillati > Actinomycetota > Actinomycetes > Kitasatosporales > Streptomycetaceae > Streptomyces > Streptomyces sp. NPDC002520. The sequence continues at coordinate 69,794 of NZ_JBSFXG010000036.1, forward strand.
CGCCGTCGTACCCCAGGCACCGTCCGTACCCCAGGCACCGTCCGTGCCGCATGCCCGAGGAAGGCCGCATGCCCGGGGAAAGGAGCCATGCGGCTGAACGGCTCCCTGTCGGACACCTCCGTTACGGGAACCCGTCGCACGGGCAGTGTGGGCGGGAAAAAGCAGAAGAAAGCATAAGAAAGCGGGCTGGAACGGGAGGAAGCAGGAAGAAGCAAGGGAACCGGGGGCTCACGGGATCCGCGTGCCGGTGGATCCCGTGAGCGGACGCGAGGAACAGCCCATGGCCGACGGCTCGGGTGGTCGAACGCAGCGCAGGCGGTTGCCGGTGCCCGGGTTCGGCACCCCGCTCGGCCACCAGGGAACCTGGCTCAAGGGCGACCTGCCCGCCGGCGTGACCGTGGCCGCCTACCTGGTGCCGCAGGTTCTCGCGTACGCCGGTGTGGCGGGTCTGCCGCCGGTCGCCGGACTGTGGGCGATTCTTCCGGCACTCGCCCTGTACGCGCTGCTCGGTTCCTCACGCCTGCTGTCGGTCGGCCCCGAGTCCACGACCGCGCTGATGACCGCCACCGTGGTCGGTCCCCTGGCCGGCGGCGACCCCGCACGCTACGCCGCCCTGGCGGCCGCCCTCGCCGTCACGGTCGGTCTGCTGTGTCTGGTGGCCCGTGCGGCCCGGCTCGGCTTCCTCGCCGATCTGCTCTCCCGCCCGGTGTTGATCGGCTACCTCGCCGGCGTGGCCCTGATCATGATGGTGGACCAGCTGCCCAAGCTCACGGGCGTACGAACGACCGGCTCGGAGTTCCTCCCCCAACTCGGCTCCTTCCTCGCCCACCTGGCGCAGGCCCGTCCGGCGACCGTGCTCCTCTCCGCCGCCGTCCTGGCGTTCCTCTTCGCCGTCGCCCGCTTCGTCCCCGTGCTTCCCGGGCCGCTGCTCGCCGTGGCCCTGTCGACGGCGGCCGTCGTGGCCTTCGACCTGGACGGCCGCCACGGCGTCGCGGTGATCGGCACGGTGCCCTCCGGGCTTCCGGACCTGGCCCTGCCCGACCTGGGGGCGGTGCCGCGCCTGGTACTCCCCGCGCTCGGTGTGCTGCTGGTCGCGTACACGGACATGATCCTGACCGCGCGGGCCTTCGCCGACCGGACGGACGTGCTCGACGCCAACCGGGAGTTCCTCGCCCTGGGCGCGGTGAATCTGGGCGCCGGCGTGGTCCACGGCTTCCCGGTCAGCAGCAGCGCGAGCCGTACGGCGCTCGCGGCGTCCGCGGGGGCTCGCAGCAAGGCGTACGCGCTGGTCGCGGGGGCGGGCGTCCTGGCCGTCCTGCTGTTCCTGAGCCCGCTGCTGACCCGCACGCCCGCAGCCGTGCTCGGTGCCCTCGTCGTGTACGCCGCCGCCCGCATGATCGACATCGCGGGCTTCCGCCGGCTCGCCTCGTTCCGCAGGCGTGAGCTGTTCCTCGCCCTTGGCTGTCTGGCGGGTGTCCTCGCCCTGGACATCCTGTACGGGGTGCTCGTGGCCGTGGGGCTGTCGGTGGCCGAGCTGCTGACCCGGGTGGCACGGCCGCACGACGCGATCGAGGGGGTGGTCCCCGGAGTGGCGGGCATGCACGACGTCGACGACTACCCGCAGGCCCGTACGATCCCGGGCCTTCTGGTCTACCGGTACGACTCGCCGCTGTTCTTCGCCAACGCGGAGAACTTCCGGCGCCGCGCGCTGGCCTCCGTCGAGGAGCAGAGCGAACCCGTCCGCTGGTTCGTCCTCAACACGGAGGCCAACGTGGAGGTGGACATCACGGCCCTGGACGCCGTGGACGAGCTGCGCCGCGAGCTCACGGACCGCGGCATCGTGTTCGCCCTCGCCCGGGTCAAGCAGGACCTGCTCGACGACCTCCAGGCGTACGGCCTCGCGGACTCCGTCGGCGCCGACCGCATCTTCCCGACCCTGCCGACCGCGGTGGCCGCCTACCGCGCCTGGTGCGACAACCGGTGAGCGCGGCGCGCCGGACGGACGGAGCGCGCACGGGCTCCGCGCGGGAAGGGCACGAGCCCGCACGGCCGCCCCAACGGACCGGCAGGAGGCCGAACGGTCCGTCGGGGGGCCGGGCGGCCCCTGCCCTCACCTCCGGCGCCCGCACACGCTGGAGGGAGAGCGCCGGCGGAGAACGTCGAGGGGGCGGTACGCACCAGGTGTCACGCTCGCCCCGTGCGGCGGTCCCTCCCACGTGGCAGCTTGGATACAGCACCGATCTGAGGAGAGGGCGGCGATCATGCGAGCTCACCTCGGCGACCAACTGGTCATCGACAGTCCGACGACCGGCGCCGCCAGGCGCGACGGCCAGATCATCGGACTCCACCACGAGGACGGAACACCTCCCTACGACGTGCGCTGGTCGGACACGGACGAAGTGACGCTCGTGTTCCCCGGGCCCGACGCGCACATCCTGCATCTCGAGCACGCACAGCCCGGGACCACGCACGGGTCGCGGCCGGACGCCGACGGGACGAGGACGGTGTCCCCCGCCGCGCCGCCGACCAGGACCGACCCCGGCGACATCGGCCGGCGCGTGGCCGACGCCCGCCACCGGCTGGGGTACAGCCGGGAGGAGACCGCCCGCCGCGCCCGGATGTCGCCCGACTACCTGGCGTACCTGGAGGAACGGCCTGCCGACCCGACCATGGCGACGGTCATCAGGCTGGCCGACGCCCTCGGCACCACGGTCTCCGCCCTGCAGGGCGGGGGCATGGAACTCCCACCGGGTCAGGGCTACGCGCTGCTCCACCCCCGGCTGCGTGACCTCAGCATGGAGGAGTGCCGTTCCCTGCTCTCCACGCACGGGGTGGGGCGCATCGCGGTGTCGGCGCCCGACGGCCGCCCGGCGGTCGTCCCGGTCAACTACGACTTCGTCGACGGAGCCATCGTCCTGCGGACCGCGCCCGGCTCCCTCCCCGCGGCGGCGGCAGGGATGGAGGTCGCCTTCGAGGTCGACCACCTCGACGAGGCCATGAGTCAGGGCTGGAGCGTGCTCGCCGTCGGCCCCGCGAGCATCGTGACGGATCCCGACGCCGTGGGGAAGCTCGCCCGACGCGCCCACACAACGCCCTGGGCGGGCGGTGAACGCGAGATGTGGGTGTCCATCCGGCCCACGACCCTCACAGGCCGTCGCATCACTCCGGCCGAGCGGTAGACGACCACGAACGAAGCAGTGGGTCCGATGCCGGGTCCGCACGACACGGCAGGAGGCGACCGCCGTGCCCGTCGAGCCTGTCCCTGCCACCAGGGCCGGGGCGGGGTCGGGCGCAAGGTCCTCGACCGGTTGCGTGGTGAAGGCACCGGCAGGCTGCCGCCGGGGTTCGACGGCTTCGTCGTAGACACGCCCGCCCTACGGTCGTAGCCGTTCCCGCCCGCCCTACGGTCGTAGCCGTTCCCGCCCGCCCTACGGTCGTAGCCGTTCCCGCACGCCATACGGTCGTAGCCGGTTCCCGCACGCCCGCCGGCCGGCAGCTGACGTCCGACAGCTGCCGGCCGGCGGCGAGACGGGAACCCCGAGAGTTCCCGGTCCGGGCCGACAGCGTCACTTGCGCCAGAACAGGTGGTGCGTCACGCCGCTCGGGCTCGGCACGACGTCGAGGTGGAACCGGTCCAGCAGCTCGTCGGGCGACTCCCAGAGCCGGAGACCGGACCCGAGCTTCAGGGGCGAGACCGCCACATGCAGGGTGTCGACGAGGTCGGCGTCGAGGAACTCCCGGATGGTCGTGACCCCGCCGCCGAGCCGGACGTCCTTGCCCTGTGCCGCCTGCCGCGCCTGCTCGAGGATCGCGGCCGGGTCGCCCTCGACGAAGTGGAACGTGGTGTCGGAGAGCGTGAAGGACGGGCGCTTGTGGTGGGTCATGACGAACACCGGGGTGTGGAACGGGGGCTCGTCGCCCCACCAGCCGCGCCACTCGTCATCGCTCCATGGCCCGCGCTGGGGCCCGAACTTGTTGCGGCCCATGATCTCGGCGCCGATGTTGTGGTGAAAGTCCCGCGTGAGGTAGTCGTCCAGGCCCCGGCTTCCCCCGGGGTCCGTGCGGTTGGGCCAGCTCGCCGTGGCGCCGGCCCAGGCGAACAGCCTCTCGGGTCCCTCGATGCCGAACGGTAGCTCCAGGCTCTGGTCCTCACCGGCGGCGATTCCGTCACTGGAGACGTTGAAGTTCTGGACCTTCAGCAGCTGTGTCACACGTTCCTCCGTGGATTCTCGGTACCGAGGGTGAGACTGCCCCGGCCGCGAAAACTCATCGCCGTGCCTGTCACAGCCCACATGCGATGCCTCGGCATCCGGTGCAGGCTTGCATGGAAACAGATCGCGAGGAGAGTTTCCGATCTTCCGGAAGGAAACCGAGGCCCGATGGAGATCAAAGGATCGATCGCCCTGGTGACCGGTGCCAACCGCGGCATCGGCCACGCGTTCGCTCGCGCGCTGCTCGACCGCGGGGCCGCCAAGGTCTACGCGGGCGTCCGCGACCCGGCCGGCGTGAACGACGAGGACCTCACCCCACTGCGCCTGGACGTCACCGAACCCGAAGAGGTCGACGCCGCCGCTGCCGCCGCGGGCGACGTCACCATCGTCATCAACAACGCCGGCGTCGGAGGCTTCGACACCGAACTCCTCACCGGCCCTCTCGACGGCGCACGCCAGGCCATGGAGGTCAACTTCTTCGGCACCTGGAACGTCTCCCGTGCCTTCGCCCCCGTCCTCGCCCGCAACGGCGGCGGCGCACTCGTGAACATGCTGTCGGCCGCCTCCTGGGCCCCGCGCCCGGAGTACCCCGGGTACGCGGCGTCCAAGGCGGCCCAGTGGTCGCTGACGGGCGCACTGCGCGAAGGGCTGCGCGAACAGGGCACGCTCGTGGTCGGCGTCCACGCCGGTTTCGTGGAAACCGAACTCAGCTCCTTCACCGACGCCCCCAAGATCACCGCGACCGACGTCGCCGAACTGACCATGGACGCCCTGGCGAACAACCAGGTCGAAGTCCTCGCCGACGAGCGGACCAGGCAGGTCAAGCAGGCCCTGTCGCAACCGCCCGGACAGTGAGGAGATCTCATGGCCTCGCAGTCACCGGCAGCGCACGGCTCCCGCGCCCCGGCCCTGTCCGGGCAGACCGTCGTCGTCATCGGCGGGAGCGCGGGCATCGGGCTGGCGACCGCCAGACACGCCCGTGCCGAGGGCGCCATGGTGATTCTCACCGGACGGGACCCGGAGCGGCTGCGCGCCGCGGCCACCGAGGCCGACGCGCAGAGCAGTTCGGCCTTCGACGCCGACGACCCGACCGAGCTGCGGCGGTTCTTCCAGGACCTGCCGAGGCCGATCGACCACGTGATGGTCACGGCTGGACACCCGACCTACGGGCGCCTCCTCGACATGGACTCCGAGCAGGCGCGCCGGGCGCTCAGCGGGCACATGGTGCTCGCGCTCGACGTCGCGCGGCAGGTGCCCGGCACGGTACGACCGGGCGGCACGCTGCTGCTCATGGGCGGCACGGGCGCCCGGCGGGTCCGTGCGGGCCTCGGGACCGCGCCCGCGGCCACCGCCGCGCTTCCCGCGTTCACCGCCGGCCTCGCGCTCGAACTCGCGCCGGTCCGGGTCAACCTGATCGCCGCCGGCTTCGTGGACACGCCGTTGTCGGCCAGGCTGCTCGGTGACGGGCTCGACGCCCGTCGCGAGGAACTGCGGGCCACGCTGCCGATCGGCCGGGTGGTCGGACCGGACGACGTCGCGGCGCTCGCCGTTCACATCATGACCAACACCGCACTCACCGGCGCGACGTACGACATCGACGGCGGCCAGCAACTCGTGGACTGACGGCCGGGAACGAGCGGCGTACGACGAGACCGGCAGGACGAGAGGGAGACCGGAATGAACCTGGTGGCGCTGTGCGTCCGCTTCACCCTGCGCGAGGGCGCGGGGGAAGCGTTCGACAACCTGGTCCGCGAAGCCGCCGCGGCGGTCCGTGCGCACGAGCCCGGCACGCTGGTGTACGCGTGCACGGAGGTCGACGGGTCACCGGACCAGCGCATTTTCTTCGAGCTCTACACGGACGGGGAAGCCTTCGCGGAGCACACGCGTCAGCCGCACGTCCGGCACTTCCTGGCGGAGTGCGAGAAGTACGCGGAGAAGACCGAGATCGACCGACTCCGGCCGTTCGACGGCAAGTTCCCGGCCGGAGCCGCGTAACCGCTCCGCGGCACAGCGGCCCTACGGCATCGAGTCGGCCCGGACCGCCGTCGGTCCCGACCGCTCCGTCCGCCCTGTCCGCTCCGTCCGCTCCGTCCGCTCCGTCCGCGGCCCGTCGTACGGGGCTTGGTCGAGGGCACGTTCACTCGGGTGCCGGTAGAAGCAGCCGGCCCGGGACTCGATCACCGAGTCCCGGGCCGCCCGGCGGGCCGGACACCGCACACGGCGGCGAGGGTGCCTGACGTCCCTGTGGCCCGTCAGGCACCCTTCGCCGCTCCCGAGCGGACGCCGCGATCCGGTCTGTGTCACCAGTCCACGGCGATGTACTTGCTCTCGGTGAACTCCAGCAGGCCGTCGTGTCCGCCCTCGCGTCCGAGGCCGGACTGCTTGACGCCGCCGAACGGGGCGGCCGGGTCCGACACGACCGGCCGGTTCAGGCCGACCATGCCGGACTCCAGCGCCTCGGACACCCGAAGGCCCTCGGCCAGGTCCTCGGTGTAGACGTAGGACACGAGGCCGTACTCGGTGTGATTGGCCAGCCGGATCGCCTCGTCGACGTCGTCGAAGGGGACGACGGGTGCGACGGGGCCGAAGATCTCCTCGTCCAGAATGGGTGCGTCCTGCGGGACGTCGCCCAGCACGGTCGGGAGGTAGAAGTATCCGGCGCGGTCGGGGGCCGTGCCGCCGGTCAGGAGCCGGGCGCCGGCGTCGACGCTGCCCGAGACGAGCTCACCCACCTTCTTGCGCGCCGCCTCGTTCACCAGTGGTCCGACGTCCACGCCCGCGGCCAGTCCGGGGCCGACCGTGAGCGCGTCCATGGCCGAGGCGAAGCGCCGGCCGAACTCCTCGGCGATCGAGGCATGGACGTAGAAGCGGTTGGCCGCCGTGCACGCCTCCCCGCCGTTGCGCATCTTGGCGACCATGGCCCCGGCGACCGCCCGGTCGATGTCCGCGCCGGCGAGGACGAGGAACGGAGCGTTCCCGCCGAGTTCCATGGAGGTGTTCACCACCGACCCGGCCGCCTGACGCAGCAGTTCGCGCCCGACCTCGGTGGAGCCGGTGAACGACACCTTGCGGACCCGGGGGTCGGCGAGCAGGACCTCGGCGACCCGGGCGGAGCGGCGTGAGGGTACGACGTTGACCACGCCGTCGGGCACGCCCGCCTCGGTGAGCAGCGCGCCCAGCGCGAGTGCGGTCAGCGGTGTGTCCGAGGCGGGTTTGAGGACGACGGTGCAGCCCGCGGCCAGGGCGGGGCCGATCTTCCGGGTGGCCATGGCGGCCGGGAAGTTCCACGGCGTGATGAGCAGTGCGACGCCCACGGGCTGGCGCAGCACCATGATCTTGTTGGTGCCGCCCGGTGCCGTCTGGACGGATCCGGTCGCGCGCACCGCCTCCTCGGCGTACCAGCGGAAGAACTCCGCCGCGTACGCCACTTCGCCACGGGCGTCGGCCAGGGCCTTGCCGTTCTCCCTGACGATGAGTTCGGCGAACTCCTCGGCGCGCGCGGTCATCAGCTCGAACGCCCGCCGCAGGATCTCTCCGCGTACGCGTGGTGCCGTGGCCCGCCAGGCGTCGAGGGCGCCATGGGCGGCGTCGACGGCCGCCACGGCGTCCTCGACGGTGCCGTTCGCGACCTCCGCGAGGGGTTCGGCGTAGGCGGGGTCGACGACTTCCAGGGTTCCGTTGTCGCCGGCCGGCGTCCACCGGCCGCCGATGAGGAGCTGGGTCGGGGTGTCCTTGAGAATGGTCACGATCGGTCTCCCGGTGCCGGTCAGTCGACGCTCTTGGCGACGGTCTCGACGATGCGGGCGGTGCTGGGGAGGGACGCGTCCTCCAGGGCATCGGCGGCCGGCAGGGGCACATGCGGTGTGGTGATCCGTATCAGCGGCCCGTCCAGGGTGGTGAAGCCCTCCTCCGCGACGATCGACACCAACTCGGCGCCCCAGCCGCACAGTCGGGGGTTCTCCTCGACGGTGAACAGGCGGCCGGTGTGTTCCAGGGAACCCAGTACCGTGCTGACGTCGAGCGGGACCAGACTGCGCAGATCGATGACGGTGGCGTCGATGCCGTGCTGCTGCTTCAGCTGATCGGCGGCGGCGAGGGTGCGGGGCACCATCAGGCCGAGCGAGACCAGCGTGACGTCGCCGCCGTGCCGCAGCACCTTCGCCTTGCCGAGTTCGTCGACGATGTCGCCCTCGGGCACCTCGGCCTTGGTCGGGTAGAGCCCCTTCGCCTCCAGGAAGATGACGGGGTCGGGGTCGCGTACCGCAGCCGCCATCAGGCCGACGACGTCGGTGGGGTTGGAGGGGACGACCACCTTGAGTCCGGGTACGGCCATCGCCCAGTTGGCGATGTCCTGGGAGTGCTGCGCGCCGAAGCGCAGGCCGCCGCCGTTGCCGGACTTGATGACCAGCGGGAAGGACATCTGGCCGTTGGTCATGTACCTGGACTTGGCGATCTGGTTGACCACGATGTCCCAGCAGACCGCGAAGAAGTCGGAGAACATGATCTCCGCGATGGGCCGCAGGCCCGTCATCGCGGCACCCATCGCGGCGCCCAGGATGGCCTGTTCGGAGATGGGCGTGTCACGCACCCGGGTCGGGCCGAACTCGTCCAGCAGGCCGGCCGTCGTCTTGAAGACTCCGCCGGCGGCGGCGATGTCCTCGCCGAGGAAGACGATCGAGTCGTCCCGCCGCATCTCCTGCGCGATGCCGCGGGCGACCGCGTCGCGGTAGGTCAGTTGCGCCATGTCGCACCTCCGTCAGCCCATACGTCCTTGAGCACCAGGTCCTCGCCCGGCTGCGGTCCTGCCTTGGCCTGCTCGGTCGCCTCGTCCACCAGGCGGGCCGACTCGGCCTCGATGTCGCCGAGGGCGGACTCGGGGACGCCCAGGTCAAGCAGCCGCTGCCGGTAGGCGGGGACGGGGTCGCGCCCCAGCCACTCCTCGACCTCCGCCGTGGGGCGGTACTTGGCCGGATCGGCCCGGGAGTGGCCGCCGTGCCGGTAGGTCTTGGCCTCGATCAGCGAGGGGCCTTCGCCGGAGCGGGCCCGCTCGAGGGCGGTGAGGGCGGTCGCGTACACCGCGTCGGGGTCGTTGCCGTCGACGGTGACCGGCTCCAGGCCGTACGCCGCGGCCCGGTCGGCGGCCGGGTTCTGCACGGCGGTCACCGAGCCGATCGGCGTGTACTCCATGTACAGGTTGTTCTCGCACACGAACACCACGGGCAGCTTCCACACGGCCGCCAGGTTCAGCGCCTCGTGGAAGGCCCCGATGTTCGTCGTGCCGTCGCCGAAGAAGCAGACGGCGACCTGGCCGCTGCCGCGGTACTGGGCCGACCAGGCGGCTCCGGTGGCGATCGGCAGATGGGCGCCGATGATGGCGTACGAGCCCATCATCCCGTGCTCGACGGACGTCAGGTGCATGCTGCCGCCCTTGCCGGCCATCAGACCGTTGGCGCGGCCCATCAGCTCGGCCAGGATGCCGGTCATCGGGACGCCGCGGGCGAGGGTGTGGGCGTGGCCGCGGTAGGTGGCGAAGGTGTAGTCGTCGGGGCGCATCGCCACGCCGAAGCCGGCGGCGATGGCCTCCTGGCCGAGGGACAGGTGGCTGGTGCCCTTGACGAGGTTCTGCAGGAACAGGTCGTAGGCGCGCTTCTCCATGCCGCGCATGCGCACCATCTGTCCGTAGAGCGCCAGACGGGTGGGTTCGTCGATGGCGGGCGCGCCGGGCTCGGTGTATGTGGTGGTCACGATCCCGTACCTCCTTTCCGGTGGGTCTAGTAGGGGTTGGCTACGAACAGTTCCTGCGCGGGGAACAGGGTGAGGACGCGGGCGCCGTCGGCGGTGACCACGACCTCCTCCTCGATGCGCGCGGCGGAGTAGCCGTCCGAGGCCGGGCAGTACGTCTCCAGCGCGAAGACCATGCCTTCGTGGATCTCAGCCGGGTGTTCGAGGGAGTTCAGGCGGCTGATGATGGGCCGCTCGTGCAGGCCCAGTCCCAGCCCGTGGCCGAACTGCAGGCCGAAGCAGTCCATTTCGGTCTCGAACCCGAACTCGGTGGCCTTCGGCCAGGCCCTGGCGATGACGTCGGTCGTCTGGCCGGGCTTGACGAGGGCGATCGCGGCGTCGATCCACTCGCGGGCCCTGGTGTAGGCGTCGCGCTGCGCGGGGGTGGAGGAGCCGACGTTCAGGGTGCGGTAGTAGCAGGTGCGGTAGCCCTGGTAGGACTGGATGATGTCGAAGAAGCAGGTGTCGCCGGGCCGGATGAGGCGGTCGGTGAAGTTGTGCGGATGCGGGTTGCACCGCTCCCCCGACACGGCGTTGATGGCCTCGACGTCGTCCGAACCCTGCTCGTAGAGGTACTTGTTGGCCAGCGCGACGATGTCGTTCTCGCGCACACCGGGCTTGAGGGCTTCGGAGATCTGCTGGTAGGCACCGTCGACCATCGCCGCGGACTGCGAGAGCAGCATGATCTCGTCCGGGTTCTTGACGGCGCGGGCGTCCAGCATGACCTGCTGGGCGTCGACGACGGTGAGCCCGGCCTCCTGCATCTCGAAGAGGAACGGCGGCTCGACGATGTCGATGCCGATCGGCGCGCCGGCGAGGCCGTGGTCGGCGAGGATGCCCTTGAGCTCGGCGACCGCGCTCCGCATCAGGCCGACCTCGGGTGCGACGGCGCCGCGCAGGCCCAGCATCCCGGCACGGCAGTTCTCCGGCCGCAGCCAGGGTGCGTACATCTGGTGGTGGCGGGCGGCGGAGCCGAAGTCCCAGACCATCGGCTCGTGGTCGCGGGTCAGCAGCGCGTAGCGGGTCATCTTGTCCCGCGACCACTCGCCGATCATCGTGCCGCTGACGTAGCGGATGTTGTTGACGTCGAAGAGCAGGACCGCGCCCAGCTCGGAGGCGTCGAGGGCGGCTCGGGCACGGGAGAGCCGGTAGGCGCGCAGACGGTCGAAGTCGACGCGGGTCTCGAAGTCGACGCCCATGTGCCCGGGGGCCGGCGGCGGCGCGGTGGTGGTCACCCTGTCCTCCTGGTCGGTGAGACGGTGGTTCACGAGGCTGTGCTGAGGCCGTCGGTGACGTCCGCGTCCTCGGGCACGAGGGTCAGGCCGGCCGACTGGGCGGTCTCCGTGAGGAGGACGGCGAAGTCGGTGTCGTCGTGGCCGCGGCCGACGGACTGCTGGACGATGTGGTGGGTCAGCGCCGCGACCGGCATCGGGACCTCGAGTTCCCGGGCGGCGGCGAGGCCGAGGTCGAAGTCCTTTCGCAGCAGCTGGGGTGTGAAGGTCGGCGTGAAGTCGAGGTTCACGAAGGCGGGCGTCTTGTAGCGGGTGAAGACGGAGCCGAGGACGGAGCCGTTGAGGAAGTCCAGGAACGCGGCCCGGCTCACGCCTCCCTTCTCGGCCAGCACGGTGATCTCGGCCATCGACTGGGTGACGACGCCGAGGAAGATGTTGTGCGCGAGCTTCACCAGGCGGGCCACGTCGTCCGGCCCGGCGTAGGTGACCGAGGCGGCGATGAGGGTGAGCAGCGGTTCGGCCTCGTCGAAGACCTCCCGGGGGCCGGAGGCGACCATGGACAGGCGGCCGGCCTTGACGACCTTGGCGTTGCCCGACACGGGGGCCACCATCAGGGCGGTGCCGACCTGCTCCGCCTCCTGCCGTACCTGTGCCGAGACGTCCGCGGAGACGGTGGAGCAGTCGACGAGGATGCGGGGCTTGGCGGACTGGCGCAGGATGCCCTGCTCGCCGAGGGTGACCTCGGCGAAGTCCTTGCTCGCGCTGACCATCGTGAACACGATGTCGCGGTCGGCGAGTTCGCCCGGGGTGTCCACGATGGTCGCGCCCAGCTCGGTCAGCGGCTCGCACTTGCTGCGGGTGCGGTTGTAGACGGTCACGTCGTGGCCCGCGCGCAGGAGGCGGGCGACCATCGCGTAGCCCATGCGGCCGGTGCCGGCCCAGCCGATGGTGGGACGGTTCGGGGAGTCGGTCATGAGTCAGTCCTGTCGGGTGGGGTCGCCGGCGGGCGACGTGAGGGTGGAGGCGAGGGGTGTGGTGGGCCGGGCTCCGGCCCCGAGGTAGAGCCGGCCGACCTCCGGGTCGGAGAGCAGGTCGGCGCCGCTGCCCGTCAGGGCGACCCGGCCGCCTTCGAGGACCACGCCGGTGTGCGAGACGGCCAGGCCGGAACGGGCGTTCTGCTCCACCAGGAGGACGGAGCGGCCGGAGGCCGCGAGGTCCGCGACGCTGCGGAAGACGGCGGTGCGGGACTTGGGGTCGAGCCCGATGGAGGGCTCGTCCAGGAGGATGAGGACCGGGTCGAGCATCAGGGTCCGTGCGATCTCCACGGTCTTCTGCTCGCCGCCGGACAGGGAGCCGGCGTGGGCGCCCGCCCGTTCGGCCACCAGCGGGAAGGAGTCGGCGATCTGCTCCCAGCGCTCGGCGATCAGGCGCCGGTCGCGCAGCACGTAGCCGCCCATCTCGACGTTCTCCCGCACGGTCATCGCCGGGAAGAGGCTGCGGTCCTGCGGTACGTGGACGATGCCGCGCAGGAGCCGTTCCCGGGCACTGAGCCGCGAGATGTCCTCGCCCTTGAAGGTGACGGTGCCGGAGGCCGGTTTCAGGAGCCCCGAGATCGTCTTCAGAGTCGTGGACTTGCCGGAGCCGTTGGGTCCGATGAGGCAGGTGACCTGGCCGGCGGTGACCGTGAGGTCGACGCCCCGCAGGATCAGGCCCGCACCGTATCCGGCGGTGACGGCGTCCAGGGTGAGCAGTGCCTGCGCGGGTGCGGACGTGGTGTCGGTCATCATTCCCCCAGGTAGGCGTCGAGCACCCGGGGATCGGCCTGGATGTCGGCCGGTACCCCGGCCGCGATGGGCCGGCCGCGGTCGAGGACGACGACCGGGTCGCACAGCCGCATCACCAGCGGCATGTCGTGCTCGACGATCAGGAAGGTCACTCCCTGCTCGCGCCTGGCGCGCACATGGCGCTCCATCGTCTCGATCATCACGGGGTTGACGCCCGCGGTGGGTTCGTCGAGCAGCACCAGCCGTGGAGCCGCCATGAGCACTGCGGCGAACTCGCACAACTTGCGCTGTCCGTAGGAGAGTTCGGACGCCATCAGGTCGGCCTTGACGGACAGCCCGAAGTCGTCCAGCAGTTCGTCGGCGCGGGCCCGGTCGGCTCGGGCGGCGCGCGGGGCGAGCAGCCCGGTCCAGCGGTGGCCGGCCGCGGCGATCAGGTTCTCCCGTACGCTGAGCGAGCCGAAGATCCGGGCCTGCTGGAACGTGCGGGTGAGTCCGCGGTGGTGGAGCGCCGCCGGGTCCGGGCGCCGGTAGTCGGTGCCGGCGAACCGGATCGAGCCCGAGTCCGCGGCCAGATAGCCGGTGATCATGTTGAACGCGGTCGTCTTGCCCGACCCGTTGGGCCCGATGAGCGCCGTCACCGAGCCTTCCTCGACGTCGAACGAGCAGTCGTCCACCGCCCGGACCCCGCCGAAGGACTTGGTCAGCCCGCGCACTTCGAGAAGTGCCGTCATCGCTGGTTCACCCGCTTCCCGAGCCGGTCCGCGAGCGAGGGCAGGATGCCGCGGGGCAGGACGAGCATCACGACGAGGAACAGGGCCGCGTATCCCACCAGGTGCAGCGAGTTGGCGCCGAGCCGGTAGGCGAGGTACTGCTGCACGGGCACGACGAGGAACGCCCCGAGCACGGGCCCCCACAGCGTCCCTCGCCCGCCCAGGTACACCATGAGCACCATGCCGATGGTCACCAGCGGGTCCACCGCGAAGGGCGGATAGACGAAGGACACGTAGTACGCCCAGACCGCTCCCACGGCACCGGTGAGGCCGACCGACAGCGCGAACGCCGCGAGCTTGGCGACCGCCGTGGGGGCTCCGATGCCGCGCGCCTTGTCCTCGTCGTCGCGGACGGTCGCCAGGACCAGGCCCAGCCGGGACCTCATGACGAGTGCGGTCACCGCGACGGCCACGGCGAGCAGGGCCACCAGCACGTAGTAGAACGGGAAGGCGAAGTAGGCGGCGCTGAACGGGGCCGGGCCGATCCCGATGCCCTGCGCGCCTCCCGTGAGGCCGCGGACGTTGAACGCGAGTGTCTGGACGACGAAGACCAGGGTGATCGTGACGATCGCGAAGGTCGCGGCCCTGGTGCGCATGGCGATCCAGGCCACCGGCAGCCCCACCAGTGCCGTACCGGCCGCCACGACGGGCAGCGCGAGGAAGGGCTCCCAGCCGGAGACGGGCGGATGGTGGTGGAACCAGATCGCCTCGCCGTAGGCGCCGATGCCGAAGAACGCCGCGTGGCCGAGCGAGGGATAGCCGGCGAGGCCGCCGACCAGGTTCCAGGCGCTCGCCATGGTGGCGTACATGAGCGTGAAGATCAGCAGGTTGACGATCCACGGCTCGCCGACGGTCCAGGGCGCGGCCAGCAGGACCGCGAAGACGACGGCGGGCACCGCGATGCGCCACAGCCTGCGATGGCGTACGAGTCCGGAGCGGGGTGCGGCGGTCACGGGCGTCGCGGAGAGGGTGGAGGTCACAGCGCCCCCCGAAGCCGGGTCCCGAACAGTCCCTGCGGACGCAGCAGCAGGACGAGGAGCAGTGCCGTGAAGAAGGTGAATCCGGCCCACGAGGGTGACCAGGTCGCGGCCACGACCGCCTCGGCCACGCCCATCAGCACCCCGGCCACGACGGCTCCGCCGAGGCTGCCGAGTCCACCGAGCACGACGATCGCGAGGAGTCGCGCGATGAGGTCGTAGTGGCTGCTCGAGTTGAAGGGGTAGACGAGGCCGAACACCGCGCCGGCGGCTCCGGCGGTCGCCGTGCCCAGGCCGAATCCGAGCGCGGAGACGCGTTCGGGGTTGACGCCCAGCAGCCGCGCCGCGGTCGGGTTCTGCACAGTGGCCCGTACCGAGGCGCCGAACCGGGTGCGGTGCAGCAGCAGCCACAGCCCGCCCAGGACGGCGAGGGACAGTCCGAAGGCCGCCAGCCTGGTCACCGGCAGCCGGTAGTCGCCCACCTGCCAGGCGGTGTCGCGGTAGCTGGTGTTGATGGAGCGGAAGGTCGTCTTGTAGACCGAGGCGAGCACGCCTTCGACGGCCAGGGCGACGGCGAACATGACGAGCAGGCTGAGCTCACCCCCGGCGCTGCCGAGCGGCCGGAGAAACACCCACTGGACGGCGACGCCGAGCACGAACATCAAGGGGGTGACGATCAGGATGCCGAGGAACGGGTCGATCCCGGCCCAGGAGAACAGGGAGTACGACAGGTAGGCGCTGAGGACCACCAGCGCCCCCTGCGCCAGGTTGATCACCCGCATGATGCCGAAGACGAGGGTCTGGCCGCTGGCCATCAGGGCGTAGACACCGCCGGTGAGTATGCCGAGCAGGATCGCCTGAACAAGCGTGTGCACGATCGTTCACTCCCCCCAGGCCGGTTTCGTGTCGACCGGCGCGGCGGCCGCGACGTCCTTCGGGTACACGGGTGTCAGCCGGTGCTTCTGCCACTGGACGAGGGTGTAGTGCCCCTTCGGCTCGCCGTTGGCGTCCCAGGACAGATCACCGACCGGCGTCTTCCAGGTGCCGCTGTGCAGCGCGGAGATGATCGTCTTGTTGTCGAGCTTCCCGGTCTTCTTCGCGACCTCTTCGAACAGCGCGCCGACCGAGTACGCCTCCGCGCTCGTGGTGTCGATGTCCGTCTCCTTGCCGCCGTACTTGGCGAGGTACGCCTTGACGAACTCGGGAGCGCCGGTCTGCTTGGATCCGGCGTACCAGTCGCCGGTGGTGAAGATGCCCTCGGTGTTGTCCGCGCCGACCTTGTCGGGGAACTCCACCGGGTTGTTGGCGCCGTTGGAGACGAACATCCAGCGGGGGTTGAAGCCCAGCTGGATCATCGCCTTGACCTGGGCGTAGGCGTCCTCGGACTGGGTTCCGGCGACGAGCAGGTCGGGCTTGGCCGCCGCGACCTTGCTGATCACCGGGGTGAGGTCGGTCAGGTTGTCGGGGTAGGTCTGCGCGTACACCGTCTTGATGCCGGCCGCCTCCAGGCGCTTGCGCACGTTGTCGGCGAGCGGTGCGGCGAACGGGTCGTCGAGTGACGCGTACGCGGCGGTCTTGGGGCGTTTCGCGGCGGGCAGCGAGAGCAGGTGGTCGACGAAGATGTCGCCCTGCTTGACGATGGCGGCGGGCTGGACGAAGAACAGGTTGTCCAGGTGCTGGGCGAACACCTTCGGGCCGCCGCCGGCCGGCTCGAGGAAGGCGTAGCCGTACCGCTTGGCCACCTGGGAGGCCGGGATGGTCAGCAGGCTGGAGTACGGGCCGACGACCAGATCGACCTTGTCCTTGGTGATGAGGTTGGTGTAGTTCGTCGTGACCTGGTTCGGGTTCGACGTGTCGTCGACGATCTTGATGGAGACCTTGCGCCCGAGCAGCCCACCGCGGGCGTTGACGTCGGCCGCCCACAGGTCGTAGCCGCGCTTGGCGGCCTTGCCCGGATCGGCGAAGTCCCCTGTCAGGGAGAGCGAGACGCCGATGGTCAGCGTGTCCTTGCCGGCGCCGTCTCCCGCCGTCTGGGTGGGGCCTCCGGTCGCGGGTCCGCAGGCGGCAAGCGCCGTCGCGGTCGTGACCGCCAGGGCCGCGAGGACCCCACGGCGGCGCCACCCGGGTCGTCTGACCATCTGTGGCAATCGATTGTCGTGCATGGCGTGCCGTCCCTACACTCGAAAAGAGGGGATTTCATGGCCATTCAGGGCGATCCACTGGTGCCACACAGGCGGCTCATCGGCTTGTGTCGCACCGTTGCGCAATCGGTTGCCGTGAAATTAGGCGCGCCGCCAAGGGGTGTCAAGGCCTGCGGCACGCCTCGATGCAATCCATTGCCATCGCGTTGGTCCTCCGCATACGGTGAGGCTCGTGACGAGGTTGAGCGATGTGGCGCGAGCGGCCGGCGTCCATCCCGGCACGGCGTCGAGAGCACTGAATCCCGACACCCGCCACCGGGTGTCCGCGGAGACGGCCAAGCGAGTCCTGGCCGTGGCCGAAAGCCTGGGCTACCAGCCGAACTCCGTGGCGCGCGCCCTGCGCACCCGGCGCTCGCGCATGGTCGCGATACTCATCCCCGACCTGACCAACCCGCTCTTCCCGCCCATCGTCAGAGGCGCGGAGGAGGCGCTGGCCGTCGAGGGGTACTCGGCCCTGCTGGTCAGCACGGACAACGACGAGGACAAGGAAGCACGACTCTTCGCCGAGCTGCGCGGCCGCCAGTGCGACGGCTTCGTGGTCGCGACCGCGCGCCGCCGGCACCCCCTGCTCGAGCACGCGGCAGCGGAGGGGGTGCCGATGGTGCTCGTCAACCGAGTCCTGGACGACCGGAGGGTGCCGTCGGTCACGGCGGACGAGGCGGCCGGCGTCGACGCCGTCGTCCGGCACCTCACCGGACTCGGGCACCGGCGTATCACCCACCTCGCGGGCCCGCAGGACCTGTCGACCGGACTCGTCCGGCGCCGCGCCTTCCTCGACTCCTGCGAACACGCCGGGCTGGACCCCCGGGACACCCCTGTCGTCGACGCCACGTCGTTCAGCGAGGCGGCGGGCACGGCGGCGATGGACCACGTGCTGGCCACGTACCCCGGCCCCGAACGCCCGACCGCCGTGTTCGCCGCGAACGACCTTCTGGCACTCGGAGCGCTCGACGCACTGGCGTCGTCGGCACTGCGCTGCCCCGAGGACATGTCCGTGGCGGGCTTCAACGACATGCCGTTCCTGACGCGGATGACCCCGCCGCTGACGACCGTGCACGTACCCCAGCAGGAGATCGGCGCCGAGGCGGCACGGATGCTGCTGCAGTGCATCGAACAACCGGGACCGCCCCGGTCACTGCTGCTCGGCTGCGACCTGGTCGTACGCGCCTCCACCGGTCCGGCCCCCGGGAACTGAGGCACCACCCGCCAAGGCCGGCGGCGCGAGCACTCGGCCGCCGGCGGGTTGCGCCGGCCGCTGCCACCCGGGTCGTGATCTCCCACGGCACCTCCGGCGGTTCCGCTCCCGGAGAGGAACCGAAGGGACCGGAAAGAGGGCCCGGGACCCCGGAAACGGGTGACGCCGCGCACAGGACG
>NZ_JBSFXG010000037.1:0-87133 GCF_053595235.1 Streptomyces sp. NPDC002520
TCATTCGTGCTGGCCACCTGGGCACTACTCCTTCTCCGCCCTCGACTCAACGAATCATCCAGTATGCCTGACTCGACCTACTTTGACAGAGAGGGCTCGGGATGCCGTACGGCTATCAGGTCACGGAAGGCGGGACGGCCCTGGTGTTCGACGGTGGCCTCGGCGGGCAGCGCTCCGACGGACAGCAACCGCTCGACGAGCGCACTGTTGTCCTCGGCCGTGTAGTGCAGCGCGCCGGCCCAGAAGTCGGCCTGCGCGTGCGGGTCGGCGGCGTCGATGACGAGCTTCCAGTGCAGCGGAGCGGGTGCCTTGGCGGGCGTCTGCGTCGACATGCCGCCAATGTACAGCGGGCCACGCGTCCGGCGGCTCGGATATGCCCTCCCGGGCCAGGGCACCTACCGCTCGGCCCCGTTGGCTTCGTCCGGTGACTCCGGCGGCCTGGTGTTGCGACGTTCTTCTGGAACCAGCCTCTCGTACAGCCCGAGCACCCGCTCTTTTCCATCCCGGAGTTCAAAGTGAATACCCCGGTCTCCGGGGCAGGGAAGCCGATGGTCGAAACCGCCTCGGTAGATGTCGTCCGGAATATTTTCGGGGAAGGCTTCGCAGTAGGGGATCCACTGGTCCAGTGAAGTCCTCGCCTCGGGATTCTGGCGCTGTTTCACTCTTTCATTCTGGATCGTATTTATGGCTCGGTCTTGTTCAGGATTACACGCCAGTTACCGCCGGTACCGAGCCCGTCGACCCGGTCAAGGGTCCAGGTGTCCTCCCCGATGGGAAACGTGTCGCCGATGCCGAGCTCGAGTGTCTGCTCCGTGGCGGATGCGACGACCAGGTAGACCGTGACCGGGCCGTCGTTTGGGGCATAGACGTGTTGTACAGCGAGGTTGGCGTTTTCTGTCCGTCCGGGCACATTGGGGCGAAGGGTGACTACGTTTTTCGCCATTATCCACTTCCTGTGAGGAGATGTGAGGGGGTAATTGGGTTGGGTCGACCGCCGCTGGTCTCGTTCGGCTGATCCGACTGTTTGGCGTTGCGACGTTCTTCTAAAGCGAGCGTGAAGTGCTCGCCTCCGGGTTCTGGTACTGCTCTGCCCTGGTGAAAGCGTCACAGATGTTGGGGAGTCGGTGTGCCATTCATCGTCCCTGTTTTTATTTGAGGAATTTGGGTGCCGAGGTCAATTCACGTGGGTGAGTACCACGGTCCAGTCCCCGGTCGGAGAATCGAGATCCACGATCCGGTCCAGCTTCCACTCTTGGTCCTGTACTGGAAAGACGTCGCCGGGTGTGAGGGAGTGGAACGGTGATGGCTAATGCCGTGAGGTCGCAATCGGCGTCAATTGGGACGCCGCGCTGCTGGGGGGTGCGATCAGGCTTCGACGCTGCTATTGCTCAACCTTGGTAAGGATGACTCTCCAGTTCCCGCCGGTTCCGAGTCCATCGACGCGCTCGACGATCCAGGTTTCGTCATGAACGGAGAATGTGTCGCCAATTCCCAGCTCGAATTCTCGCTCCCCGGCTGCGTCGACAATCAGGTAGACAGTGGGCGGGAGGCCCTCCGGTGCGTATACGTGACGCACGGCGAACCAAGCGTTCTCGGTTTCAAATGGTACCCCGCGCCGCAGGGGAACTCTGCTGATCATTTTTGTGACTCCGTCGTCGTGTAGCGGTTCTTGATATGGTTCCGAAATTCGGTGACAGTCAAAGGTTTTGGTTGATCTTTATTGTACGGGTTGCGTAGGTGGATAAATCCCTGACTGTCCACTTCGGTCACCTCGTAGGCGTGTCTTTCAATAAGCCTCTTGGGGAGTGGCTTATCGTTTTCCGTCAGGGCGATGGTTCCTACGAGTATCGGTCGGCCTTCGGCGAGCTTTTCTCGGAACGTGTCCACGAGTTGTCGATCTGGACTGCGGCCCTGCATGTTGTACTGACTGGGGAAGTCCTCAGTGTATGCGGGTTCGCCGGTGAGCTGAGTGAGCAACTCGGCCCTGAAATTGGGATTGCTTCCTCGATCCAGCCTCGCGTATCCCATAACCTTCTTTGCTCGCCCTTGATCCCACGACTGATCGACTCCGGCAATCGCCTTCTCTAAAACCGACGGCCATGCTGCTTCGCTGTCGCCCGATTTGGCGTACGCGGGTCGATCTGGACGGGAATTCAACACTGGGAGGTCGGGTGTGACAGTGAGCTTGATGACGGATCCCGTCGGCCGGAAGCGGCGCCAGGAATCCGCGCCGCTGGAATACGTCGCCCGGTGGAGAGTCACCTCGTACGTTCCGTCGCTGTTCTCGCGGATGCACTGGGAAATTAGCTCTGGCCGATGACCGGCGACGGCTCCCATCGTGGCGATGACCCCACAGTCGCCGAGCAGCCCCTGTTGCGTCTGCTCCCTGGAAGGCGGTCCGTCGAACAAGGGAAGACGTTTTCCATCGGCACCGTCGAGCGGTGTCCCGTACCTGAGGAGAATCAAGTCCTCCTCAGGCATCTCCACGTTGTTGAAGTCCGGCCTGTCCACGGTGACCTTCGTGGGCTCGGGCACATCGGTCGGCTCCTTCCAGCCGGAGAGTGCCTCGTGCATCCAGTTGACGAAGCCGCCTTCTGCATCTTCGCTCCGCATGACGCGTTCTGCGGCTGACGACGGTTTCGGGGCTTGGGAAGGATCAGGGGCCTCCCCGGCGTCCACATCGTCAGTCGTTGCTGGGGCGTCTGGTGTGTCCTGTCCACCGAGGTCTCTCTCGGGTGGCACAACCCCGACCGCCTCTGAGAGGCCGGAGTCCTCCGGGACGTCGCCGGCTTCATCAGTTCTCGGTGACTCAACAGTCTCCGCTGCCTTTCCGCCCGCAGCTCCTGTTGGTATCTCGGCAGGCTCTTGAGCCTCTTGGATTACGGATGGCGTCGATGCCTCACGATGCTCTGGGGATGCTTCGCCAGGCTCGGGTGCCTTCAGAGACTCTTTCGTGGGTTTGGGCGGCGCGGAGGATTCCGCTCGTTCGGTTGGAGGCTCCGCAGGTTGAGATCCTCCTCCCTGAGGAGCAGGTGTCTCCCCGGCATCAACGACCTCGACGGAGGATGAGGCCTCTACGGCCTCCGGCGCGGCAGGAGCGGCCGTAGCGGCGTACGTCACCGGGGCGTCGGTCGCGTTCGCCGGTGGTGGGTTGTCCGAGACGACAGTTGCGTCCGGTGAGTCATGTTCGGCGAGGGCCCCATCGGCTGTGGGGGCAGGCTTGGGCGCCTCTGGATCAGGCGCCTCGTCGGCCTGCGCGTCGGAGTCACCGGAAACGAGCCCCTCCGTCGTCGCCTCCGGAGGGGGCGGCGCGGCCACGTCGTCGGATATGACAGGGGTCTCGGCGGATGCCATCGCTGGTTCCGGTGCCTCCAGAGGTTCCGATGCCGAGGAGGGTTCCGGTGTTTCCAGTGGGTCGGACGACTCTTCCGGCTCTGATGCCTCAGGGCTGTTCGGTGCCTCCGGCGGAGTCGGTGCCTCGGAGAAGCCGGGGTGCTCCGGAGCGACGGTGGCTTCGCCGGTCCAAGGGGCCCCAGTAGGCGCCTCAGTCTCTTCACCCATCGCAGGCGTCGGCGCTTCAGCAGGCTCGGGAGCCTCCACCGACGCAGGTACTTCCCCTGCGTCGGCCGGTTCTGTCGGCTCCGCCGGCTCGGCAGGGGCCCGTATGGATTCCGGATCCGGTGCTTCCACCGGCTCCACTGCGGTCGGAGACTCCGATTGCGTCGGCCGC
Source organism: Streptomyces sp. NPDC002520 (assembly GCF_053595235.1). Taxonomy (NCBI): domain Bacteria; kingdom Bacillati; phylum Actinomycetota; class Actinomycetes; order Kitasatosporales; family Streptomycetaceae; genus Streptomyces; species Streptomyces sp. NPDC002520. The sequence goes on from NZ_JBSFXG010000037.1 coordinate 3,731, forward strand.
TCGACCGGGCGGTCGCTCACGCGTTACCCCTTGAGGACAGGTGGGTGCGGTAGAGGCGCACCCAGGGGAGCGTCTTGCGTTGCCAGGCCGAGCGGGCCACGTGGATGAAGACGCACGCCCGGTAGTCCGAGACGGTGGCGGGGGAGGGGTCTTCGTCGGGCAGTGGGGCGCGGTCGGCGAGGTCGGTGATCCAGGTCGCCGTCGACTGCCACCAACTCGCCTGCTCCGGTTTGGTCTTCGGGTAGGTCTTCACCCGTTCCCGCAACTCCTTGCCGTCCTCGGGCCAGACCGCCGCGCCCGCCCGGGAGCGGAAGGCGCAGCGGTGGCGGCAGCCTTCGCACTCGGGGAAAGGGGCCAGCGCGTCCGACACGGACGTGTCGGATTCGGCGAAACGACGGAATCGGGTGGCCAGTTCGGCGGAGGTCGCCAGGGGGGCTCGCGGAACTCCCGCCTCGCGGGCCGCCGCAGCGCGTACGTCCGGTACGGCGATCAGGGCCGGGCGGTCCAGGCGGTCGTGGTGGGCGAAGGCTTGGAAGGGTTCGAGCGTGGCCGCGTAGCGTTCCTGGTCGGGGGAGAAGCGCATGGTGCCACCGATGAGTTCGCGGTCGGCCGTGGCCGGCAGGCGGTGCATCACCTTCAGATTGGTGTTCTTGTACGCGTCCTCCACCAACTTGCCCGGCACCTGTTCGACGATCACGATGCCCTCGCCGTACTTGCGGTTCTCCGCAAGGGTGTTGGCGAACGCCTGGGCGGCGCGTGCCTGGGCGTTGCCCTCCTTGGCGTCACCGGACTGCGCGTGCGGGCGGCCGAGCAGGCGGTGCGCCTCCTCGATCACGGTCACGTGGGCCAGCGAACCGCCCGAGCGGTGCGCCTTGTAGTACTCGGTCATCGACTGCAGGATCAGCGCGGTGACGAGGGACTGCTCCTTCTCGTTGTCGCCGACCGCCGCCAGTTCCACCACCACCGGCCGGTTCAGCAACTCGGCCACGGGATACGACCGGGCCACGTCCAGCGTGCTGCCGCAGGCACCCTCGGCGAGTGCCTCGCCCCGCAGCAGGGATGCGGCGATGATGTTGTCCCGCACCTCGCCCGAGTAGTCGAGCGCCTCGCACTGTCTGCGCATCTCGGCGATGAACTCCTGGAGGGTGGGCCACTCGTGCGTCGGATTCGCGAGGTCCGTCGGCACGATGCCCTTGCGCGCGTACGTGGCGCGCAGCGCCCGGTTGTAGATGTTCGGCAGCGGGTCCCAGAGGCCGAACGCCGCGTCGAAGCAGGCCATCAGCCCGGCCATGTGCGTGCTGATCCGGACCCCGGTCGGCACCTCGAAGGGGTTCAGCCGGAGAGGGGCGGTGCTCTCGTCGCCCACGGTGAGGACCAGGAGGTCCTCGAAGCCGGGCCGGGTGGCGAGCCAGCGGTAGTCGTCGAGGTCGGAGTTGACCGGTTCCAGGACCAGGAAGGGCACCCGGTGGTCACGCCAGAGCTGTTCGCAGAAGGCCAGGGTCGTGTTCGTCTTGCCCGAGCCCGTCGTGCCCACGAACAGCGCGTGCCGGGACAGGTCGCCCAGGGCGATGCCGAGCGGTCCGGCAGGGGAGTCTTCGACGAGCTGGCGGCCCAGGGTGATCGACGGACCTTCCGCCCGATACACCGTCTCGCCGGCCAGGCCCGGGCGCCGTACCGGAAAACCGGTCATGTGACCGCTCACGGCCAGCGGCAGCCGGAATGCGGCGCTCGCTTCCCGGGCGTCGACCAGGTCGGCGAGGAGGCGCAGCGGCGGGGCGAGCGGCTCGGGCAGCCGCCAGCCGTGGTCGCCGCCCCAGCGGGACTGCTCCAGCGTGGTCAGCGCCTGCCATGCCGCGGGCAGTTCGGCCGGCGTCGGCCAGATCACGCAGTGCGCCGGGCCGGTGAACGTCTCGGTGAGCACGCCTGCCTCGCGTGCCTGTTCCTGCGGGGAGACGGTCGCGCCGACCAGCTCGGCCAGGCTCTCGGGCAGCGGGGCGGGCGAGGCCAGAGCGATCCGGGCCCGGAAGGCGCGGTCGGTGTAGCGGCGGGCGGCGTCCGCATAGATTCGTGAGGCGTCGACCGCGAAGGCGTCCGGGGCGAGCTGCGTTCCTGGTGACCACAGGCCGTCCGGCAGCTGCCCCTGGGTGCCGAGCCGTCCGTACTGCGTGGCGATCCGGTCCAGCAGCGGCCCCAGGTCGTGGGGTACGGCGAACGGCTCCAGACCAATCGTGAGCATGACCGGGTACGGGTGCTCGGCCAGCGCCCGCCACAGCGCGTCCCAGGGCGGGGCGGACGCTGTGAAAGGCTGCGGTGACAGGTAGTACCGCACCCCCGCGTCGGGGCGGTTGGGCAGGCCCGTGCGGTACCGCTTGCGGATCTCGGCCAGACCGGTGACCGGTTCGGGCGTGAACGGCGTGAGCAGGCGCGCCACCTCGGCCGGGTCCTCGACCGGGCCGGCGCTCACATGGCGGGGCAACGCGGCCAGCCGCGCGTGCAGGGCCAGCGCTGCCGCTTCCGCCCCGGTCAGGGTGGGCGCCTGGACGCGGCCGAGCACCGCACACGAGATGCGCCGCTCGGCCGGGTCGGTCAGATAGCGCAGTTCGAGCCGTGCGCCGCGCGCGGTGTCCCACTGGCCGGCCAACCATGCCGCCTCGGCCGCGACCGCTTTGACCCGGCGTTCCCTCTCCTCGAGGTCCGCGTACTCCTTGGTCTCGGTCAGGTCGGCGGCGGCGTCGATCCGCACGGCTGTCCAGGCCCACACGGTCGTACCGTCGGAGACGGTCAGCACGCCGGCTGTCGGCGGTGCCCCGTCGGCGATCAACTTCCGTTCCAGCCGGTCGTGTAGGGGGACTGGGGTGGCGGTGTCACGGACGGACCGGTCGGGTTCACCGGGGGCATGCCGTGCATCGGGCCGGGGGACGGAACGGGGCCGCCGGGTATCGGCCCCGGCGTGTAGACGGGAGTGGGCGGTGACGGCGGGGCGGGCGGCACCGGCCCTGCCGCGGACGAGACGTCCTGGATCGGGATCTCCTGGCCGAACGTCGAGGCCAGCGGCACCTCGATGCCCTGGACCGCGATCTCCACGCCCTCACGCGCGGCCGAGTGCACGGCCTCCCGCATGGCGCGCGGCCGGTCGGTTCGCAGCATCTGGTTGAGGTTGCCGGCGCGGTTCACGAACGAGCCGAGGATGTCCTTCAGGAAGTGCCCGATGACGACGAAGCCGGGTCGGCTGCGCCACATGGTCCAGCCGACGTACAGGCTGGTGCCGTACGCGAAGACGGTCACGTACGCCACGTAGCGGCCGCTCGTGATCACCAGCCGGTTGTGCACGACCTCGGGCGTGATGTCGCTGCGGACGCGGGCGGGTACGGCGGAGAGCGGGATGTGACGGCGGGCCAGGGCGCCGTAGATCGCCGCGTAGGCGGAGGAGGAGGCCGCGGCCTTCTCCTCCAGGAGCGTCTTCCACTCGGAGATCGGTTCGTTGAGCCGGGTCAGCAGGAGCGTCAGCCAGAAGACGACGAACGAGATCACCAGGCCGGGGCTGAGGGCGTCGAAGCTGCCCGCGAAGAGCGCAGGCAGCACACCGACGACGAGGAAGACCAGCGTCGAGAAGGCCGCGGCCGCGAACCACAGCCGTTTGATGGTGCTGAAAGCGACCGACTCGTCGAAGGCCAGCTCGACGTCGCGGTACTGCAGCGTCTGGTTGCGATACGACGCGTTCGGACCCACCGCTCCGGCCGCCGCCCAGTCGGTGGCGCCCCCTCCGGTGTGCATGGCAGCCATGGTCCCCATTCCCCCGATTCCCCCGGCGCGTTGTTCTCTTGTCCCTCTGCCTGTACGGCAGTGGGTCACCCTAGTGGACGGGTCGGACAGCGCGGCGGGGTCGCGTGGTTTTGCGGGGTTCAGGCGTCCACTGTGGCCGAATCCGTCGCCTGAGCGCGAGGTGCCGGCAGCGGGCCCCTCGTGCCGCGTGCCCTTCTCGCGGACTGCATGGCGCTCCAGGTCAGCAGGATCAGGGCCAGCCAGACCAGGGCGAAGCCCGCCCAGCGCTCGGGCGGCATGGCCTCGTGGAAGTAGAGGATGCCGAGGGCGAACTGGAAGACCGGGGCCAGGTACTGGAGCAGGCCCAGGGTGGACAGCGGGACCCGGATCGCCGCCGCGCCGAAGCAGACCAGGGGCAGGGCGGTGACGATGCCGGTCGAGGCGAGCAGGACCGCGTGCCCCGAACCCTCGCTCGTGAAGGTGGATCCGCCGTGCGCCCCGAGCCAGAGCAGGTAGCCGAGGGCGGGCAGGAACTGGATCGCGGTCTCGGCGGCCAGGGACTCGATGCCGCCGAGGGCGACCTTCTTCTTCACCAGGCCGTACGTGGCGAAGGAGAGGGCGAGGCACAGGGAGATCCACGGCGGACGGCCGAAGCCGACGGTCAGGACGACGACGGCGGTGACGCCTACGCCCACGGCGACCCACTGGAGGGGTCGCAGCCGTTCCTTCAGGATCAGCACGCCCATCGCGATGGTCACCAGCGGGTTGATGAAGTACCCGAGGGACGCCTCGACCACGTGACCGGCGTTCACGGCCCAGATGTAGACGCCCCAGTTCACGGTGATGACACCGGCGGCGAGCACGACGAGCCCGAGACGCTTCGGCTGCCGCAGCAGCTCGCCGGCCCAGGCCCAGCGCCGCACGAAGAGCAGGGCGAGGGCGACGAAGGCGAGCGACCAGACCATCCGGTGGGCCAGGATCTCGGCCGCACCCGCGGGCTTCAGCAGGGGCCAGAACAGGGGGACGAGCCCCCACATGCCGTAAGCGGCGAAGCCGTTCAGCAGGCCTATCCGGTGTTCTCCCTTGGACATCCCGGCCACGGGCCCCTCCTTCTCGCTACCAGGCACGCGAGAAAGAAGGTAGCGCCGAGCACCCCGGTCTGTCATGTCCGTACCGCTATACGGTCATGACAGTCCGGAAAGGAGTGCCGAGCGGGCGGTTCGACCACCGGGTTCAGCCCGTGCGTTCAGTCCTTGAGCGCTGCGGCCACGGCCTCGGACAGCGGGGTGGTCGAGCGGCCGGTCAGCCGGGAGAGGTCGCCGGTGGAGACCACCAGCTCGCCCTTCTCGATCGAGGCGTCCACGCCGACGAGGATCGCGGCGAACGGCTCGGGCACCCCGGCGCCGGTCAGGATGGTCTGCATGACCTCGCCGGTGACCGCGTTGTAGGCGATCTCCCTGCCGGTCTGCCGGCTCAGCTCGGCCGCGTACTCGGCGAAGCTCCACGCCTCGTCGCCGCCCAGCTCGTACGTCGTGTTCTCGTGGCCCTCGCCGGTCAGCACGGCGACCGCGGCGGCGGCGTAGTCGGCGCGGGAGGCGGAGGAGACCCGGCCCTCGCCGGCGGCGGTGACGACCGCGTCGTGCTCCAGCACGGGGGCCAGGTTCTCGGTGTAGTTCTCGTGGTACCAGCCGTTGCGCAGCAGGCTGTACGGCAGACCGGAGGCGAGCAGCGCCTTCTCGGTGCCCCGGTGGTCGTCGGCGAGCGCGGCCGTCAGGCTGCCCGGGGCGCTGGTGTACGCCAGCAGCGCCACCCCGGCCGCCCCGGCGGCGTCGATGACGACCTGGTGCTGGTGCACCCGGCCCTTGTCGAACTCGTTGCCGGAGATCAGCAGGACCTTGTCGCCTGCCGAGAAGAGGCCGTCGAAGGTCTCGGGCGCGTTGTAGTCGGCGACGGCGATCGTGACGCCGCGGGCGGCGAGGTCGGCGGCCTTCGCCCGGTCGCGCACGACGGCGGTGATCCGCTCCGCCGGAACCTTCCCCAGCAGCTGCTCCACGACGTGGCGGCCGAGGTGTCCGGTGGCTCCGGTGACGACGATGCTCATGGTTCTGAACTCCTTGTGGGTGGCTAGGGCACTCACCCTAGAAGCTGTACTAACCGTAGGAAAGTACCCACTTTGAAGTAAGGTACTGGCATGGAAGTAAGCAGCGCGCGCACCCGCACCCGCACCGGAGCCGAGGCCGAGGCGTTGTGTCCCTACCGGCTCGTCCTCGAGCACCTCACCAGCCGCTGGGGCGTGCTCGTGCTGATCGAGCTGCTCGACGGTTCGCGGCGGTTCAGCGAGCTGCGGCGGGCGATCGGCACCCTGGGCCGGATCAGCGAGAAGATGCTCGCCCAGACCCTGCAGACCCTGGAGCGTGACGGTCTGGTCCACCGGGACGCCAAGCCGGTCATCCCGCCCCGCGTCGACTACTCCCTGACCGACCTCGGCCGTGAGGCGGCGGAACAGGTGCGGGCGCTGGCCCGGTGGACGCACGAGCGCATGGACGACGTGGAGCAGGCCCGCCGGGCATACGACGAGGCCCGGGAAATCCAGTCCCGGGCCTCGTGATCGTCGGACGGTCTCGGCTCTCGGCTTTTCGCTCTCGGCTCTCCGCTCTCAGCCGATGACCGTCCAGGTGTCCCCGCCGGCCAGCAGCGTGGCGAGGTCGCCCTTGCCGTGCTGTTCCACGGCGGTGTCGAGCTGGTCGGCCATCGCCGTGTCGTAGACGGGCCGCTCGGCCGAGCGGAAGACGCCGATCGGCGTCCGGTGCAGGGTGTCGGGGTCCGCCAGCCGCGACAGCGCGAACGCGGTGGTGGGCGAGTCCGCGTGCGCGTCGTGGACGAGGACGTCCGCCTCGTTCTCCGGCGTCACGGTCACCACCTTCAGATCACCGGTCTGCCGGTCGCGCACGACACCCTGGGCCCGGTCGGCGCCGAAACGGATCTGCTGCCCGTGCTCGAGACGGATCAGCGCCTCCTCGGACCGCTGCCTGTCCTTGAGGGCGTCGAAGGCGCCGTCGTTGAAGATGTTGCAGTTCTGGTAGATCTCGATCAGTGCCGTGCCCGGGTGGTCGGCGGCCGCGCGCAGCACCTCGGTCAGGTGCTTGCGGTCGGAGTCGATGGTGCGCGCGACGAAGGAGGCCTCCGCGCCGAGCGCCAGCGACACCGGGTTGAACGGCGCGTCCAGCGAGCCCATCGGCGTCGACTTGGTGATCTTGCCGACCTCGGAGGTCGGGGAGTACTGCCCCTTCGTCAGGCCGTAGATCCGGTTGTTGAACAGCAGGATCTTGAGGTTGACGTTGCGGCGCAGGGCGTGGATGAGGTGGTTGCCGCCGATGGACAGCGCGTCGCCGTCACCGGTGACCACCCACACGCTCAGGTCCCGCCGGGAGGACGCCAGGCCGGTCGCGATGGCGGGCGCGCGGCCGTGGATGGAGTGCATCCCGTAGGTGTTCATGTAGTACGGGAAGCGGGAGGAGCAGCCGATGCCGGAGACGAAGACGATGTTCTCCTTCGCCAGGCCCAGCTCCGGCATGAACCCCTGGACGGCGGCAAGGATCGCGTAGTCACCGCAGCCCGGGCACCAGCGCACCTCCTGGTCGGTCTTGAAGTCCTTCATCGACTGCTTGGCCTCGGCCTTGGGGACCAGCTGCAGCAGCCCGTTGGTGGCGTCAGTCATCGATGGCCTCCTTGAGCGCGGCGGCGAGCTGTTCCGCCTTGAACGGCATGCCGTTGACCTGGTTGTAGGAGCGGGCGTCGACCAGGTACTTCGCCCGGACCAGGGTGGCGAGCTGCCCGAGGTTCATCTCGGGGACGATCACCTTGTCGTAGCTCTTGAGGATCTCGCCGAGGTTGGCGGGGAAGGGGTTGAGGTGGCGCAGATGGGCCTGGGCGATGGACTCGCCGGCCTTGCGCAGCCGCCGTACCGCCGCCGTGATCGGGCCGTAGGTCGAGCCCCAGCCGAGGACCAGGGTGCGTGCCCCGTCCGGGTCGTCGACCTCGAGGTCGGGGACGGTGATGCCGTCGATCTTGGCCTGGCGGGTGCGGACCATGAAGTCGTGGTTGGCCGGGTCGTAGGAGATGTTGCCCGTGCCGTCCTGCTTCTCGATGCCGCCGATGCGGTGCTCCAGACCGGGCGTGCCCGGGATCGCCCACGGCCGGGCCCGGGTCTGCGGGTCCCGCTTGTACGGCCAGAAGACCTCGGTGCCGTCCTCCAGCGTGTGGTTGGGACCCTGGGCGAACCGCACCCGCAGGTCGGGCAGCTCGTCCAGGTCCGGGATCCGCCACGGCTCGGAGCCGTTGGCCAGGTAGCCGTCGGAGAGCAGGAACACCGGCGTGCGGTACGTCAGCGCGATCCGGGCCGCCTCCAGAGCGGCGTCGAAGCAGTCGGCCGGCGTCCTCGGGGCGATGATCGGGACCGGCGCCTCGCCGTTGCGGCCGAACATCGCCTGCAGCAGGTCCGCCTGCTCGGTCTTGGTCGGCAGACCGGTCGACGGGCCGCCGCGCTGGATGTCGATCACCAGCAGCGGCAGCTCCACGGAGACCGCCAGGCCGATCGTCTCGCTCTTGAGCGACACACCCGGACCGGACGTGGTCGTCACCGCGAGGGAGCCGCCGAACGCCGCGCCCAGCGCCGCTCCGATGCCCGCGATCTCGTCCTCCGCCTGGAAGGTCCGCACACCGAAGTTCTTGTGCTTGCTCAGCTCGTGCAGGATGTCCGAGGCCGGGGTGATCGGGTACGAGCCCAGGAACAGCGGCAGATCGGCCTGCTTGGAGGCGGTGATCAGGCCGTAGGCCAGGGCCAGGTTCCCGGAGATGTTGCGGTAGATGCCCGGCGGGAACGCCTTCGTGGCCGGCGCGACCTCGTAGGAGACCGCGAAGTCCTCGGTCGTCTCGCCGAAGTTCCAGCCCGCCCGGAACGCGGCGATGTTGGCCGCGGCGATGTCCGGCTTCTTGCCGAACTTGGCTGTAAGGAACTTCTCGGTACCCTCGGTCGGCCGGTGGTACATCCAGCTCAGCAGGCCCAGCGCGAACATGTTCTTGCTGCGCTCGGCCTCCTTGCGGGAGAGCGAGAACTCCTTCAGCGCCTCGACGGTGAGGGTGGTCAGCGGCACCGGGTGGAGGCTGTAGCCGTCCAGCGAGCCGTCCTCCAGCGGGGACTTCTCGTATCCCACCTTCTGCAGGGCGCGCTTGGTGAACTCGTCCGTGTTGACGATGATCTCGGCGCCGCGCGGCAGGTCGCCGATGTTGGCTTTCAGGGCGGCCGGGTTCATCGCGACCAGCACGTTCGGCGCGTCGCCCGGGGTGAGGATGTCGTGGTCGGCGAAGTGGAGCTGGAACGAGGAGACACCCGGCAGGGTGCCGGCGGGCGCGCGGATCTCGGCCGGGAAGTTCGGCAGCGTGGAAAGGTCGTTGCCGAAGGACGCGGTCTCCGAGGTGAACCGGTCACCGGTGAGCTGCATGCCGTCGCCCGAGTCCCCCGCGAACCGGATGATCACCCGGTCCAGGCGCCGCACGTCCTTCGCTCCGCCCGGTTTGCGCTGCTCTCCCACGACGGTTCCGTCGGTGTGCTCCGCTGGGCTGCTGACCTGACTGGTCACTGAACTGGACCTCCTTCGAGGCGGCTGTTCGGGCACGGTCGTCCCACGGACCATCCCAACATCAACCCTACGTCGCTTAGGGTCGCCTTCCCGGGGCCATCCGCATGATGGACGGGTTTGTGAGACAACCTTTCGCGCTGACTTCTCATGTTCTCCTCGCCCCCGGAGCATTGCTGGAAGCCGCTCCCCGCGCGTTTCCGTGGTTCCGTACTGACACAGTGTCAGACCGTTACGAGTTCAGGTAGGTCAGGACGGCCAGAACACGCCGATGGTCCCCGTCGCTCTGGGACAGGCCGAGCTTCAGGAAGATGTTGCTGACGTGCTTCTCCACGGCTCCGTCGCTGACCACCAGCTGCCGCGCGACGGCCGAGTTCGTCCGTCCCTCCGCCATCAGCCCCAGCACCTCGCGCTCCCGCGGGGTGAGCCCCGCCAGCACGTCCTGCTTGCGGCTGCGGCCGAGCAGCTGGGCGACCACCTCCGGGTCCAGCGCCGTACCGCCCCGGGCCACCCGCACCACCGCGTCGACGAACTCCCGCACCTCGGCGACCCGGTCCTTGAGCAGATATCCCACACCCCGGCTGGAACCGGCCAGCAGTTCGGTGGCGTAGCGCTCCTCCACGTACTGTGACAGCACCAGCACCCCGAGTCCCGGGTGCGCCTTGCGCAGTCGTACGGCGGCCCGCACGCCCTCGTCGGTGTGCGTCGGCGGCATCCGTACGTCCGCCACCACCACGTCGGGCAGCTCGCCCTGGACGTTCAGGTCGGCGATGGTCTTGACCAGCGCTTCCGCGTCCCCGACGCCGGCCACGACGTCGTGCCCACGGTCGGTCAGCAGCCGGGTCAGCCCCTCTCTGAGCAGCACCGAGTCCTCGGCGATGACCACCCGCACCCTGTCCTCCACGATGTTCCGGCCCCCCGTTGCCCGATCTTCCGACGGTGTCCGCCCGTACGGAAGTCCAGCATTCCAGCATTCCCGTCGGGGCGCCGCCGTGACGTGGGAACGGGTTCGGGGGCCGGGGATCCGGCACACGCGGAAGGGGGCCACGGGTGTGGCGGCGTGGGCGTGACGGCGTGGGCGTGGCGGCGGGGCGCGAACGCGGGCGCGGCCGTACGGGGTGCGTTCAGCCGCGCCAGGGCAGTTCCGCGAGGACGCGGGTGGGGCCGCCCGTGGGGGAGTCCACCAGCAGGACGCCGTCCACCGCGTCCAGTCGACCGGACAGACCCGCGAGGCCCGAGCCGAGGGAGGCGTCCGCGCCGCCCACGCCGTCGTCCGTGACCTGGAGCATGAGCCGGTCCTCCGAGCGCCACACGTCCACCGAGGCGGACCGGGCCCGGCTGTGCTTGCTGATGTTCTGGAGAAGCTCGGAGACGATGAAGTAGGCGATGCCCTCGATCGCCGGGGCCGGCCGGGAGGGCAGGTCGACCTCCACCTTCACCGGGACCGTGCAACGGGAGGCGACCGAGGAGAGCGCCGCGTCCAGGCCGCGGTCGGTGAGGACGGCCGGGTGGATGCCGCGGGCGAGATCGCGCAGCTCCTGCAACGCGGTCTTCACCTCGCCGTGCGCCTCCTCCACCATCCGCGCGGCCACCCGCGGGTCCTCGCGCAGCTTCTCCTTGGCCAGGCCCAGGTCCATCGCCAGGCTGACCAGCCGGGCCTGCGCCCCGTCGTGCAGGTCGCGCTCGATCCGGCGCAGGTCGGCGGCCGCCGTGTCCACCACGACCCCGCGGTCCGACTCCAGCTCCACCACTCGCGCCGACAGCACCGACGGCCCGAGCAGTCCGCGCACCAGCAGCCCGTCCACGGTCGTCAGCGCCCGGACGATCCACGGCGTGGCCAGCGTGAAGAGCAGTCCGACCAGCGCGGTCACGGTGATTTCGAAGGGATTGTCCAGGTAGACGCTGTGGTGCTCGTCGCCGTACAGCTGGATGCCGCCCTGGCCGGCGTACATCGGGAACACCCAGAACCACAGCGGGTACGTCAGCAGCGTCCAGCCGGTCGTCCAGAAGGTCACGGCCACGGAGAACGAGAACACCGCCCAGGGAAACTGCAGCAGCGCGTACAGCAGATGCCGCCAGGACGAGCCGCTCTTCAGCACCGCGCCCATCCACGCGAACATCCCGGGCCCGGCCGTCCGCAGCGGTTCCGGGTCGGCCACCTCCAGGCGCAGCAGGCCGCGCGCCCGGGTCCGCTCCAGCGCGCCGAAGCCCCGGCAGCCGGCCAGCGCCACCGCGAGCACGGGGATGCCGACGAAGGTGACCAGCATGCCCGCGCCGAGCGACACCATCGTCACCGTCCAGGTGAACAGCACGATCGAGATCGGCAGGCTCAGCAGGACATATCCGAACTCGCGCCGGCTGCGTGCCGCCAGCGGAGCCCGCAGCGCGGCGGGCATCCGGTGGCGTCGTTCGCGCCCGTGCTCCGGCTCGTATCCGTACCCGTGTCCGTGCCCGTACTGCGTGGACTCCATGGCCATCGGTGTCGTCCCGTTCCCCTCGTCCTGGCGGCGGTAGCGCCGTGTCTCCAGAGTCGTGCGCCGCGGGTCCGTGAACCATGGAGGTCGTCGGCGTCTTGGAAGGGGGGTTTTCCCCACCTCCACCCCGATCCCGACGCCCCACCTCCGATCACGACACCCCACCCCCGATCCCGTCGGTGCGGCGGCGGGGCTACTCCGTGCGGTCCCGCCACGGCAGTTCCGCCGTGACGACCGTCGGGCCGCCGGCCGGGGAGTCGACCACGAAGAGGCCGTCGACCGCGCCGAGGCGCTCGGCGAGCCCCCGCATCCCGCTGCCGCCCTCCAGCCGGGCGCCGCCGCGGCCGTCGTCGCCGACCTGGATGAGCAGCCGGTTCTCCGAGCGCCAGACGTCGACCGAGGCGGACCGGGCGCCGCTGTGCTTGCTGATGTTCTGGAGCAGCTCGGAGACGGTGAAGTAGGCGATGCCCTCGATCGCGGCGGCCGGCCGGGACGGCAGGTTCGCGGTCACCTTCACCGGGACGGTGCAGCGAGAGGCGACCGAGGACAGGGCGGCGTCGAGACCGCGGTCGGTGAGGACGGCCGGGTGGATGCCGCGGGCGAGGTCGCGCAGCTCCTGCAGCGCCAGCTTCACCTCGCCGTGCGCCTCCTCCACCATTGCCGCCACGTGCTCGTCGGCCTGCCCCTCCAGCAGCTTCTCCTTGGCCAGGCCCAGCCCCATCGCCAGGTTGACCAGCCGGGCCTGCGCCCCGTCGTGCAGGTCGCGCTCGATCCGGCGCAGGTCGGCGGCCGCCGTGTCCACGACGACACCGCGATCGGACTCCAGTTCGGCGATACGGCGCTCCAGTTCGTCCGACGGGGACAGCAGACCCCGCACCATCGCCCGGTCCACGTTCGACAGGCCCCGCGCGATGAACGGCAGCACCGGCCACAGCACGAACAGCGAGGTCAGCACCAGACAGAAGGTGAGGATGCCCCAGGGCAGCCGGATGACGTCGTACAGCAGCGTCCGCCAGGCCACCGGGTCCTTCAGCGCCAGCCACAGCCGCTGCACCGGCCCGCCGCCCTTGGCGAGCGGCAGCCGGGTCGGCTCGTCCACGCGCACCCCGAGCAGCGCCCGCGCCCGGATCCGCTCCAGCTTGCCCAGTTGTCGGGCGCCCAGCAGACAGAGGGCGAGCAGCGGCAGTCCGATCACCGTGAGGGTGAGGACGCCGCTGACGAGCACGACGGCGAACACGTACGTGAAGCCGAACACCGCCAACGGCAGGTTCAGCAGGAGATGCGCGATCTCCTTCCAGGTGTACGCGTCGTAGGCGAACCGGGCCGGAGGCAGCCGGTCGGTGCCGTCGGCCTGGCCGTCGACGGCATGGCTGTCAACGGCATGGCTGTCGACGGCACGGCTGTCGACGGCGTCGATCCGGCGGTCCATGTCGTCGGTCCGGCGGTCGATGCCGCCAGTACGGTCGCCGGTGGCGTCGGTCCGGCCGTCGCCGGAGGTGGGAGCGGTCATACCGGTCAGCCTGCCGTGCCCGGCACCCGTCGCGCCATGCGGTCCGCCGCCTTCCGTACCTGGGGAAAACCCCACCCTCCCCCCGGCCCGCGCGTCTCACCCCGTGACGGCCTGCTTACCGCCTCTTTAACAGGGCCTAGACTCCCGTGCGTACAGATCCTCGAATCGCGTCACGTCACGTCACGTGATTCATCATGGTGACGAGGTCAGGGAGCGAGGGACGGACGGTGCGGGAGACGTTGGGGCACTCGACGGTCGCCGCGGCGGACGTCGCGGCCGGCTACTTCGGGTCCTACTCGGTCGTGGGGCTGCTCGCCTTCATCGGCGTGCTCTTCGTCGCGGTCGCCTTCGGCGCGGGGCGCCTGCTGCGGCCCGTCGTGCCCACCCCCGAGAAACTCCTGACCTACGAGTGCGGCGTCGACCCGGTCGGCGAGGGCTGGGCCCACACCCAGGTCCGCTACTACGTCTACGCCTTCCTGTACGTGATCTTCGCGGTCGACTCGGTCTTCCTCTTCCCCTGGGCGACGGTCTTCGCCGCCCCCGGCTACGGCGCGACGACCCTGGTGGAGATGTTCATCTTCCTGGGCTTCCTCGCCGTGGGCCTGCTGTACGCCTACAAGAAGGGCGTCCTGACATGGACGTGAACCCGTCTGTCTCGGAGCCCGTGAGCGCGGCACCTGTGGCTGCGGAGCCCGTGCCGCTTCCCGAGCCGAAGCGGCTCGGCACGCTCGCCCGGCTCGCCCCGGAACCGATGAAGGTGGTCCTGAACTGGGGCCGTCGCTACTCGCTCTGGGTCTTCAACTTCGGCCTCGCCTGCTGCGCGATCGAGTTCATCGCCGCGTCGATGGCCCGGCACGACTTCATCCGCCTCGGCGTGATCCCGTTCGCGCCGGGCCCCCGTCAGGCCGACCTGATGATCGTCTCCGGCACGGTCACGGACAAGATGGCCCCCGCCGTGAAGCGCCTGTACGAGCAGATGCCCGAGCCCAAGTACGTCATCTCCTTCGGCGCCTGCTCCAACTGCGGCGGCCCGTACTGGGACTCGTACTCCGTCACCAAGGGCGTGGACCAGATCATCCCCGTCGACGTGTACGTCCCCGGCTGCCCGCCGCGCCCCGAGGCGCTGCTCCAGGGCATCCTCAAGCTTCAGGAGAAGATCGCCCACGAGTCCCTGGGCGAGCGCTACGGCCACGGAGGGGCCCGGCCGTCGGCCGCCGCCCTGCAGAGCGGCCTGGTGAAGCCCCCGGCTCCGGAGGGGGACGCGCGATGACCACGGTCGGCTGGCTGCCCGCCCCCGCCGAGGAACTCTTCGGCCCGGACGCCACGGCAGAGGAGTCGTACGACGTCCTGACCGTGGACGTCCCGCCGTCCTCCTGGCTCACGGCCTTGGAGACGGCCCGTACGACCCTGTCCTGCACCTACTTCGACTGGCTGAGCGCGGTCGACGAGCCGGGCACGGGCTTCCGCGTCTGCGCCCACGTCGCCGCCCTGCACCCGGTCCGCCGTCTGCTGCTGCGCACGACGGTCCCGCACGAGGCGCCTGTGCTGCCGTCGGCCGTCGGCGTCTACGCCGGCGCGGCCTGGCACGAGCGCGAGACCCACGAGATGTTCGGCGTCGGCTTCGAGGGCCACCCGGGCCTCGACCACCTCCTCCTCCCGGAGACCTTCGAGGGTCACCCGCTGCGCAAGGACTTCGTCCTCGCCTCGCGCGTGGCCAAGGCATGGCCCGGGGCCAAGGAGCCAGGGGAGCCTGCGGCGGGCGCCGACCACGGTGGTCCGAAGCGCCGTCAGATGCTGCCGCCGGGTGTCCCCGACCCGAACGAATGGGGCCCCCTCAAGGGTCAGCTGCCCCCCGCCCCGGCCCGCCCTGCCAGGGGCGCGGGCCGCGCCGCCGGCGAACGTCCGGCCCGCGCGGCGGGAACGGCAGGCGCGGCGGGAGCGGCGGGAGTGGCGGGGGAGCGTCCGGTACGTCGGGCGCGTACCGCGGCGGAGGGCTCGGCGAGCCAGGTGGCCGCGGGTGCCGCTGCCGGCGCGGACGCGGCGCAGGCCACGGGAGCGACGGAAGCCAAGGCGGCCCCGGAGGGCACGAGTGCCCCGACCGCCCCGGGTGCTTCCGGCGCCGCTGCCCGACCGCGCCGGATGCGGAGCGCGAGCCAGGGTTCGGTCAGCCAGGCGGAGACGACCCCGGCGGGCACGACCCCGGCAGACACGACGCCGGCGGGCACGACCCCGGCGGGTACAACCTCCGCGGCCACGCCCGAGCCGACGGCCACGCCCGAGCCGACGGCCACGCCCGAGCCGACGGCAGCGCGCAGCTCGGACGCCCCGTGGCACCACGCGCGCCCGGCGTTCGACGAGCAGCCGGAACGGGAGCCGGAGAGCAGCCGGGCGGAACCGGAAGCTCCACGTCCAGCCGAGTCGCCGTCCGGGGAACCGGCCACCGAGAAGGCACCATCCGGGAGCGCGACCCCCGAGAATTCGACCCCCGAGAACTCGAACTCCGAGAGCTCGCCCCCCGAGAACTCGAACTCCGAGAGCTCGCCCCCCGAAGCCGCACCTTCCGACACCTCCACCTCTGAGAACGCACCCTCTGACACCCCCACCCCCGACGACCCCACTGGAGGCCAGCAGTGAACGGCGTGTCGGACGTCGCCCTGCGACTCCTGCTCGTGTTCGTCGTGTTCCTCACCTTCCCGCTGATCGTCGGACAGACCGAGCACAAGGTGATGGCCCACATGCAGGGCCGTCTCGGCCCGATGTACGCGGGCGGGTTCCACGGCTGGGCCCAGCTCGTCGCCGACGGCGTGAAGTTCGCGCAGAAGGAGGACGTGGTCCCGGCGGGTGCCGACCGCCGCGTCTTCCAGCTCGCCCCCGCCGTGGCCCTGCTGCCGTATCTGCTCGTGCTGCTCGCGATCCCGATCGGGCCGAGCGAGGGAGCGGTCGGGCAGGTCCTGGACGCGGGCATCTTCTTCGTCCTCGCCGTGATGGGTGTCGGCGTGCTCGGCTCGCTGATGGCCGGCTGGGCCAGCGCGAACAAGTTCTCCCTGCTCGGCGGCCTGCGCACGGCCGCCCAGCTGCTCGCCTACGAACTCCCGATGCTGCTCGCCGCGGCCTCCGTCGCCATGGCGGCCGGCACGGTCTCCCTGCCGGGCATCCTGCACGCCTTCCACTGGTGGTGGGTGCCGTGGCAGATCGTCGGCGCGATCGTGTTCTTCGTGGCCGGCCTCGCCGAGCTGCAGCGCCCGCCCTTCGACATGCCGGTCGCCGACTCGGAGATCATCTTCGGCGCGTACACCGAGTACACCGGCCTGCGGTTCGCGCTGTTCCTGCTCGCCGAGTACGCCGGCATCGTCGTCCTGTGCGGTCTGACCACCGTTCTCTTCCTGGGCGGCTGGCACGGCCCCTGGGGCGCGGACGGCCTCGGCTGGCTGTGGACCCTGCTGAAGACCGCGATCCTCGCCTTCGTCGTCATCTGGCTCCGCGTCACCTACCCCCGCCTGCGCGAGGACCAGCTCCAGAAGCTCTCCTGGACCCTCCTCGTCCCTCTCTCCCTCGCCCAGATCGCCCTCACCGGCATCGTCAAGGTGGTGATCTCCTGATGGCTGCGTCGCTCCCGCCCACCCGGCCCCGCATCCCCGGCAGTGGCCTCGCCAAGGGCCTGGCCGTCACCCTCCGCACGATGACGAGGAAGCACGGCACCGAGCAGTACCCGGACGTCCAGCCCGACCTGCCGCCCCGCACCCGGGGCGTCATCGGCCTGTTCGAGGAGAACTGCACGGTCTGCATGCTCTGCGCACGCGAGTGCCCGGACTGGTGCATCTACATCGACTCCCACAAGGAGACCGTCCCGGCCGCCACGCCCGGCGGCCGCGAGCGCAGCCGCAACGTCCTCGACCGGTTCGCCATCGACTTCTCCCTGTGCATGTACTGCGGTATCTGCATCGAGGTCTGTCCGTTCGACGCGCTGTTCTGGTCCCCGGAGTTCGAGTACGCCGAGACCGACATCCGCGACCTCACCCACGAGCGCGACACGCTGCGCGAGTGGATGTGGACCGTCCCGGCCCCGCCCGCCCTGGACCCCGGCTCGGAGGAGCCCAAGGAGATCGCCGCCGCCCGCAAGTCCGCCGAGAAGCAGGCCGCCGCGCAGGCCGAGGCACGGGAACAGGAAGCGCAGGCAGCGCAGGAACAGAACGCACCGGAACAGAACGCACCGGAACAGGAGGGGGAGTCGTGAGCCTGAGCCTCGCCGCAGCACAGCACGGCTTCCTGTCCCCGACCGGCGTCGAGATCGCCTTCCTGCTCGTCGGCCTGGTCACCTTCGGCGCCGCGCTCGTCACCGTCACCACCCGGCAGCTGGTGCACGCCGCCCTGTGGCTGGTGGTCACCCTCGGCGGCCTGGCCGTCGAGTACCTCCTGCTCACCGCCGAGTTCATCGCCTGGGTGCAGGTCCTCATCTACGTCGGCTCCGTCGTCGTCCTCCTCCTGTTCGGTCTGATGCTCACCAGGGCGCCGATCGGCCGCTCCCCGGACGCCGACTCCGGCAACCGCCCGGCCGCCCTCGTCGTCGCGCTCGCCGCCGCCGGCGCCCTGGTCTGGGTGGTCGTCGACGCGTTCCGCACCACCTGGATCGACCTGAGCGGTCCCGCCGCCGGCACGACGAAGGTCACCGGCGCGAGCCTCTTCCAGAACTGGGTGCTGCCCTTCGAGGCCCTCTCCGTCCTGCTCCTCGCGGCCCTGGTCGGCGCGATCGTCCTGTCCCGCAAGGCGAAGGCGGACGCGGAGCCCTCCGGCACACCGGCCCCCGCGACCGCACCGGCGGACACCCCCGCGACCGCACCCGCGGCCGCTCCCGGCGAGAAGGAAGGCGCCCGCTGATGCACCTCGCCTACCCCGCCGTCCTCTCCGCCCTCCTCTTCTGCACCGGCCTGTACGGCGTCCTCGCCCGCCGCAACGCGATCCTGGTCCTGATGTCGGTCGAGCTGATGCTCAACGCCGTCAACCTCAACCTGGTCGCCTTCGACGTCTGGCTCAGCCGTGCCGCCCGGGAGACCCTGCACTCCGGCCAGGCGCTGACCCTGTTCACGATCGCCATCGCCGCCGCCGAGATCGGCATCGGCCTCGCGATCGTCCTCGCCGTGTACCGCAACCGCGGCACCTCCGACATCGACAAGCTCCGCGACACCGCCGAGGGCCACGGCGACGACACCGACGGCCCCGGCACCGACGCCCTCGCGGCCGAGAAGGCTGAGGCCACCGCGTGACCACGACCAACCTCGCCGTCCTCGTCCCGCTCCTGCCCTTCCTGGGCGCCGTGGCCGGCCTGCTCCTGGGCCGCACCGCCCCCGGACTCGTCCGCCCGCTCGCCGTGCTGCCCGCCGCCGCCGCGCTGGTGCTGGCCGCGCTCGTCGCCGTACACCAGGGCGGCGACCGGGCCGTCGACGCCCACACCCTGCTGACACCCACCGGCTCGGTGCCGATCGAGCTGGCCCTGCACATCGACGGTTTCGCCGCGCTCGTCGCCGTCCTGGTCGCCTTCGTCGCGACCTGCGTGCAGATCTACTCCACGGGCTACCTCCGCGACGACCCGCGCTACCCCTCCTACGCGGCCCTCGTCTCTCTGTTCACCTCCGCGATGCTCCTCGTCGTCTACTCCGGCGACCTGATCGTGCTGCTGGTCGGCTGGGAAGTCATGGGCATCTGCTCCTACTTCCTCGTCGGCCACTACTGGGAGACCCCGGAGGCACGCGCCGCCTCCCTCAAGGCCTTCCTGGTCACCAAGCTCGGTGACGTGCCGTTCCTCATCGGCCTGTTCGCCCTGGGCACCGACGCCGGATCGTTCCGCATCACCCGCGTCCTGGGAGCCGTCGCGAGCGGCGGCCTCGACCACCCGACCCTGATCGCCCTGCTGCTGCTCGCGGGCGTGGCCGGCAAGTCGGCGCAGTTCCCGCTGCACACCTGGCTCCCCGACGCGATGGCGGGCCCGACGCCCGTCTCGGCGCTGATCCACGCGGCGACGATGGTCGCCGCCGGTGTCTACTTCGTCGCCCGGCTCCTTCCGGTGTTCGAGGCCTCCCAGGCCGCGATGGTCGTCCTCGCCGGCATGGCCGCCGTCACGATGGCCGGCTCCGGCCTCGCCGCGCTCGCCCAGGACGACATCAAGCGCGTCCTCGCCTACTCGACGATCGGCCAGCTCGGCTACATGACCGGCGCCCTCGCCGTCGGCGACCGCGGTGCCGCCGTCTTCCACCTCCTGTCCCACGGCGCCTTCAAGGCGCTGCTGTTCCTCGCGGCCGGCGTGATCATCCACGCCGCCGGCACCAACTCACTGGCCGCCATGTCCCGCATGAGCCGGCTGCGCGACCGTGTGCCGGACGCCTACTGGACGATGACCGTGGCGCTCCTCGCGCTCGCCGCGATCCCGCCGTTCAGCGGCTTCTTCTCCAAGGAGTCCGTCCTCGGCGCCGCCGAGCACGTCGCCACCGGCCACACCGACCACGCACCCGGCGCCGCCGGCTGGATCGTCCTCGTCGCCGGCCTGGTCACCGCCCTGCTCACCGCCGCGTACGCCACCCGGCTGTGGCTGCTGGCGTTCCACGGCCGCGGCGGTGAGGCCCCGGACCACGGTCGGCAGCCGGTGCAGATGACCGTGGTGCTGTGGGTGCTCGCCGTGCCGTCCCTGGCCTTCGGCGGGCTGGCCTACCGCTCGCTGCCCCGCTGGTTCGACGGCCGCGACCTGACGCCGACGCTGCTCACCTCCATCCTCGGCACGGGCCTCGCCGTGGTCGGCGGGCTCCTCCTGTACGGCGCCTGGCAGCGCACCCGCGCCCTCGCCGCCCGTGTCCCGACCGGGCCCGCGCCCTCCTTCGAGTGGGAGCACCTCCAGGGCGAGGCCGCCGCGCACCCGGAGGGCGACGCGAGCCTGGTCGAGGCGCATGCCCTCGCCGACCACGAGCCGGCCTACCGCGACCTCGCCCACGCGCCCGACCCCGGCCGGCTGCTGCTCGGCCCGCTGTACCGGCACGCGACCGCCGGCTTCCACCTGGACGCCGTGTACTCCGCGCTGTTCGTCCGCCCGGTCCTGGCCGCGGCGAGTCTCGTCCGGTTCCTCGACAGCGCGGTCGTCGACACCTACGTACGCGCAGCGGCCGCCCTGCCCCGGCTGCTGGGGTCCGCCGTACGACGTGCCCAGACCGGCAACGTCCAGACCTATGTGAGCGCGCTGCTCGCCGGCACCGTCGTCCTGACGGTCGCCGTCCTCCTCGTCGCCACGGGAGTGTGAGCAGGCGTGATCGATATCAACGAGTCCGTGATGCGGTTCCTTCTGGCATTCGTCGTCGTCGGCCCGCTCCTCGGCGCCGCCGCCGCTCTTCTCCCGGCCCCGCCCGGACTGAAGGGGAAGTCGCCCGAGCAGGCGGTGCTGCGGCACGGTGTGACCGTGACCGGCGTGATCCTTCTCGCCGCGATCGTCCTCGCACTCGGCTTCGACCACGGCCATCCGTCGAAGATGCAGGCCCAGACCGACATCAGCTGGATCCCCGCACTCGACGTGCGGATCCACCTCGGCATCGACGGCATCTCGCTCCCCCTTCTGGTCCTGACCGCACTGCTGACCTTCCTCTGCGCGCTCTACTCGTACTTCAAGACGCCCCCGGGCGGCTCCCCGAAGGCCTTCGTCGCCCTGCTGCTCCTGCTCGAGTGCGGCACCCTCGCGACCTTCGCCGTCCTCGACCTGCTGCTGTTCTTCCTCGCCTTCGAGACCGTGCTCATCCCGATGTACTTCCTCATCGCCCGCTGGGGCGGCGAGGGCCGGACCCGCGCCGCGTGGAAGTTCATCCTGTTCACGCTGCTCGGCTCCGTCGTCATGCTGCTCGGCCTGCTCCTGATCGGGATCAAGGCGGGCACATTCGACATGGTGGCACTCGCCACTGACAACGGCCGGTCGCTGACCACGACCGTGCAGGTCATCGCCGTTCTGGCGATCGGGATCGGGCTCGCGGTCAAGACGCCGATGTGGCCGCTGCACAGCTGGCTGCCCGACGCCCACACCTCCGCGCCGACCGTCGGCTCGGTCCTGCTCGCCGGTGTCCTGCTGAAGATGGGTACGTACGGGTTCGTCCGGATCCTGCTGCCGATCGCACCGGACGGCTTCCGTGTCTTCGCGCCGTACCTCGCCGCGTTCGCCGTCGTCGGGATCATCTACGGATCCCTGGCCTGCCTGGCCCTCGCCAAGCGGGGCGCGAAGGGCGATCTCAAGCGGCTGATCGCCTACTCCTCCGTCGGCCACATGGGCTTCGTCCTGCTCGGCATCGCCACCATGACCCCGACCGGCGTGAACGGCGCCCTGTTCGCCAACATCGCCCACGGCCTCATCACCGGCCTGCTGTTCTTCCTGGTCGGCGCGCTCAAGGACCGCACGGGCACGACCGACCTCGACGCCCTCGCCGAGGGGGGCGGCGCAGCACTGTACGGCAGGGCCCCGCGCTTCGGCGGCCTGCTCGCCTTCGGCGCCGTCGCCTCGCTCGGCCTGCCGGGCCTGGCCGGGTTCTGGGGCGAGATGCTCGCGCTGTTCGGCGCGTTCAAGCCCGCCGCCGACCTCAGCCGCCCCGCGTTCCTCACCTTCATGGCGATCGGCGCGTTCGGCACCCTGCTGACCGCCGCGTACATGCTCATCGTGGTCCGCCGGGTCTGCATGGGCGCCGTACCGCAGGACACGCCGAAACTCGCCGACGTCCACGGGTACGAGTTCGCGGCCTGGACCCCGCTCGTCGTCCTCACCCTCGTCGCCGGACTGTGGCCGCGGGCCCTGCTCGGCCTGACCGACCCGGCCGTGCACCAGCTCCTCGCAGGAGGCTCCCGATGAGCGCCCTGGCCCCGTCCCTGGCCGAGCCGCTGGCCCAGCCCGTGGCCCAGTCGCTGGTCCAGTCCGTCGACTGGCTCGCGATCGCGCCGCCCACCATCGCCGCCGTCGTCGGGCTCGCGGTGCTCGTCGGCGACCTGTTCCTGCCCGAGGCGCGCAAGCCCGTCCTCGGCTGGGTCTCCGTCGCGGGCCTCGCCGCGGCCACGCTGATGCTGCTGCCGCTGCTGGACGGCGACCGCAGCACCTTCTGTCTGACCGGTGACGCGCGCGCGTGCAGCTACACCGCCGACCACTTCACCCTCGTCATCCAGTTCCTCGTCCTCGGCGGCGCCCTGCTGGCCGCCCTGCTGTCCGTGACGAACCTCAAGGACGACGAGCGGCGGGTCCCGCCGGGCGAGTTCTGGTTCCTGCTGCTGTCCTCCGCGGCCGGCGCCGCCCTGCTGCCCGCCTCCCGCGACCTGGCCACCCTGATCGTCGCCCTGGAGGTCGCCTCCCTGCCCGCCTTCGCCCTCGTCGGCATCCGGCACGGCGACAAGCGGTCCTCCGAGGCAGCCCTGAAGTTCTTCCTGTCCTCGGTCACGGCCACCGCGGTCAGCCTGATGGGCATCAGCTTCGTCTACGCCTCCACCGGCACGCTCTACCTCACCCAGGTCGCCCAGCGCATCCAGCACGTCGACGGCCAGCTGCACACCCTCGCCCAGACCGGCGTCGTCCTCACCCTCGTCGGCTTCGCCTTCAAGACGGCCGCCGTCCCGTTCCACTTCTGGGTCCCCGACACCTACGTGGGCGCGCCGCTGCCCGTCGCCGCCTACCTGTCGGTGGTCGGCAAGGCGGTCGGCTTCTCCGGCCTGATCCTCGTCACCGTCGTCGGCTTCCCGTCGTACGCCGACGTCTGGGGACCCGCGCTCGCCGCCCTGGCCGCCCTCACCATGACCGTCGGCAACGTCGGCGCCCTGCGTCAGCAGGCCACGCGCGCGTACAGCGCGGTACGGCTGCTGGCCTGGTCCTCCGTCGGCCAGGCCGGCTACCTCCTGGTGCCGATCGCCGCCGCCGGCTACACCAAGGACGCCCACAGGGCGATCGGCTCCACGGTCGCGTACGCCCTCATGTACGCCGTCGTGAACCTCGGCGCCTTCGCGGTCGCCGCCCTGGTGGGCCGTACGAAGTCCCTGAACCGGGTGAGCGACTACCGGGGGCTGTACGCCACCAACCCGGCCACCGCCCTCCTCATGGCCTTCTTCCTGCTGTGCCTGGCCGGTCTCCCGCCGGGTGTCATCGGCCTGTTCGCCAAGGTCACGGTGTTCTCGGCGGCCGTCGACGCGGGCCTGGGCTGGCTCGCCGTCCTCATGGCCGTCAACGTGGTCATCGCGCTCTTCTACTACCTCCAGTGGACGGCCCTGCTGTTCCGCGCCCCCGAGGGCGAGCCCGCCCGGCTCCGGGTCCCGGCCCCCCTCACCGCCGCGCTCGCCCTCACGGGCGTCCTCGGCGTGGCCCTCTCCGGGGCACCCCAGCTGGTCCTGCGCTTCGCGGCCACCGGCCTGTTCTGAGCACCCCGCGGAAGGCCGTACGACCACGTCACCGCACGTCACCCGTACGGCCGCCCCGCGCCGCCGTACACACCGGGGAACTCGTGGCCGTCGTCTGGCGTTGACGAGAGCGGGAAGGTCCACTGGACCAAAGGGCCAAAAGGGTTCCCCTGCCGCACGACTTGGAGGGCGTACCGTGCACCGCCGGCACAACGGGCTCAGGACCGCCGTACTCCTCGGGGGACTGTCCGCACTCATCATCGTCATCGGCAGCCTCTTCGGCCGTACCGGACTGATCGTCGCCGTCCTGGTGGCGCTCGGCACGAACGCGTACGCGTACTGGAACAGCGACAAGCTGGCACTGCGTGCGATGCGCGCCCGTCCGGTGAGCGAGTTCGAGGCGCCGGCCCTGTACCGGATGGTCCGCGAGCTGTCCACGCAGGCCCGCCAGCCGATGCCCCGCCTGTACATCTCCCCGACGGAGGCCCCCAACGCCTTCGCCACGGGCCGCAATCCGCGCAACGCCGCCGTGTGCTGCACGGAGGGCATCATGCGCCTGCTCGACGAGCGCGAACTTCGCGGTGTCATCGGCCACGAGCTGAGCCACGTCTACAACCGCGACATCCTCATCTCGTCGGTCGCCGGCGCCCTCGCCTCGGTGATCATGTTCCTGGTGAACTTCGCCTGGCTGATCCCGGTCGGCCGTTCGGACGACGACGACGGCCCCGGCCTGCTCGGCACGCTGCTGATCATGATCCTCGGCCCGATCGCCGCGTCCCTCATCCAGCTGGCCATCAGCCGCTCCAGGGAGTACGAGGCCGACGCCTCGGGCGCCCAGCTCACCGGCGACCCGCTGGCCCTCGCGAGCGCCCTGCGCAAGCTGGAGCTGGGCACGCAGCAGCTGCCGCTGCCTCCCGAGCCCCGGATCGAGACCGCGAGCCACATGATGATCGCGAACCCGTTCCGCCCCGGCCAGGGCTTCACGAAGCTGTTCTCCACCCACCCGCCGATGGCGGAGCGCATCGCGCGACTGGAGCAGATGGCGGGCCGGAACCGCTGAGGGCCCGCGCCCCGACCGGGCCCGCGCCCCGACCGGGGCCGCGCCCCGACCGGGGCCGCGCCCCGACCGGGGCCCGCGCCCCGACGGGTCCGGTGCGGGCTCAGCGCCCGCCGAACGCCTCGTCCGTCGGTACGACGTCACGCCCCAGCGGCATCAGCGAGATCGGGATGAGCTTGAGGTTCGCCCAGCCGAACGGGATGCCGATGATCGACACGAACAGCGGGATGCTCGTGATCAGGTGCCCCAGGGCGAGCCACCAGCCCGCGAAGACCAGCCAGATCACGTTGCCCACGCAGGACGGCGCACCGGCGTCGGGACGCTCCACGGTGGTGCGCCCGAACGGCCACAGCACGTAGCCCGCGATCCGCAGCGACGCGATGCCGAAGGGGATCGTGATGATCAGGACGAAGCAGATCAGCGCGGCGATCAGATATCCGATCGCCATCCACAAGCCGCAGAGGACCAACCAGAGGATGTTCAGCAGCAGGTTGAACAGCTTCATGATCGGTACCTCTCCCCGTGACTGCCCCGTCGTATGCCCGTTGGCTCAAGTATCAGCCGGTCACGCGTTCACACGGAACCGCGCGGACCCGGTGGTGTGAACCGCTGTCGTACGCCGTAGGCGACCACCCCCACGGCCAGCACCCCCGCCCCCGTGACGACCGATGCCGTCGGCAGGGCGAACGCCAGCGTGGCGCAGCCCAGCAGGCCCAGCGCGGGCACCACCCGGGCCGAGGGCGCCGGGCTCAGCGTCCAGGCGGAGGCGTTGGCCACGGCGTAGTAGGCCAGCACGCCGAAGGAGGAGAAGCCGATCGCGCCGCGCACGTCCACCGTCGCGGCCAGCACGGCGACCACCACGCCCACGGCCAGCTCCGCCCGGTGCGGGACCTGGAACCGCGGATGCACGGCCGCCAGCGCTCCGGGCAGATGGCGGTCGCGGGCCATGGCGAGCGTCGTCCGGGACACCCCGAGGATCAGCGCGAGCAGCGAGCCCAGCGCGGCCACCGCCGCCCCCACCCGCACCACGGGCACAAGACCCGGTGTCCCGGCCGCCCGCACGGCTTCGGCCAGTGGCGCCGCCGCATGCCCCAGCCGGTCCGCGCCGAGGACGGCGAGCACCGCGACGGCCACGCACGCGTACACCACCAGCGCGATCCCCAGGGCCAACGGGATCGCGCGCGGAATCGTCCGCGCCGGATCCCGTACCTCCTCGCCGAGCGTCGCGATCCGCGCGTACCCGGCGAACGCGAAGAACAGCAGGCCGGCCGCCTGGAGCACACCGCCCCCGCCCGTCCCCGCCCCCATGTCGAGCCGCCCGGCACCGGCCCGCCCGGAGGCGAGGCACACGACCACCACGCACGCGAGGACGGCCAGCACCACGGCCACGATCACCCGCGTCAGCCACGCCGACTTCTGCATCCCGCCGTAGTTCACGGCGGTCAGGGCCACCACGGCCGCGACCGCCACGGCGTGCGCCTGCCCCGGCCACACGTACGACCCCACGGTGAGCGCCATGGCCACGCAGGAGGCCGTCTTACCGACCACGAACGCCCAGCCGGCGAGGTACCCCCAGAACGGGCCGAGCCGCTCCCGCCCGTACACGTACGTCCCGCCCGACGCGGGACAGCGGGCGGCCAGACGGGCCGAGGACATGGCGTTGCAGTAGGCCACGACCGCCGCGACCGCCAGCCCGAGCAGCAGCCCCGTACCGGCGGCCCGCGCGGCCGGGGCCAGGGCGGAGAAGACACCCGCCCCGACCATCGCGCCGAGACCGACGACCACGGCGTCACGTACGCCGAGGGTGCGCCGCAGACCGGTTCCGGAGGGTGTCATGCGCCGCACCCTACTGAGCCTTCGCAACCGCGGATGGACCCGCGACGTCTTCACCCCCGACAAGGAACGAACACGCGCGCGACGGACGGCTGGTCCTCACCGAATCTTCAAGGACCGGACAGTGCGAGCACAGCGCGGGAGGGCAGGTACAGGGCATGAGCATCATCGGTTGGATCATCCTGGGCCTGCTGGCCGGAGCCATAGCCAAGGTCCTGCTGCCGGGCCGCGACCCGGGCGGCTTCATCGGTACGACCCTCATCGGCGTCGCGGGCGCGTTCCTCGGCGGCTGGATCTCGGCCCGCTGGCTGGACCACCCGATCTCCAAGCAGTTCTTCGACGGCGCCACATGGGCGGCTGCCATCGGAGGCTCGCTGGTCCTGCTGATCCTGTACCGCGTCCTGTTCGGCAACTCACGCGACTGAACGGCGAGTTCACGCGACCGAACCGTACCCACCGAAGCCAAAAGGGCGGGCACCGCCGGGTGCCCGCCCTTCGTACTGCCGTGCGCCGGCGGTTCGTGCCCGTCCTACCGGTAGTTCACGAACTGGAGCGCGAAGTCGAAGTCCTGGCCCTTCAGCAGCGCGATCACTTCCTGCAGGTCGTCGCGGCTCTTCGAGGTGACCCGCAGCTCCTCGCCCTGGACCTGCGCCTTCACGCCCTTCGGGCCCTCGTCGCGGATGATCTTCGCCACCTTCTTCGCGTTCTCCTGGGAGATGCCCTCCTGGATCGACGCGAAGATCTTGTACTCCTTGCCGGACAGCTGGGGCTCACCGGCGTCCAGGGCCTTCAGCGAGATGCCTCGCTTGATCAGCTTGGACTGGAAGACGTCGAGGACCGCGGTCACCCGGTCCTCCGAGTTCGCCTCCATGAGGATCTTGTCACCGGACCACGAGATCGAGGCACCCACGCCCTTGAAGTCGTAGCGCTGCGAGATCTCCTTGGCGGCCTGGTTGAGGGCGTTGTCGACCTCCTGCCGCTCGACCTTCGAGACGATGTCGAAACTGGAGTCGGCCATGTCCTGTGGCTCCTTGAATCGGGGTGCGTATCCGCCCCAGCCTAGTCACCCCGCGCCCCGACGGGTGGAGATCAACCGGGTGGCGGAGCACCCCCCGGCATCGGGTATTGTTTACGTCGTTGCCAGGGAGCACCGCCGAAAAGCGGATCGAACGGCAGCAACCCCGGCGGTGTGCCCGAGCGGCCAAAGGGAGCAGACTGTAAATCTGCCGGCTTCGCCTTCCCAGGTTCGAATCCTGGCGCCGCCACAAGACCGAAAGGGTCTGTGACCAGCAGCAATGCTGGTCACAGACCCTTTCGGCGTTCACAGGCACGGCATCGTCGCTATGGGTGCTTTTTCCCAGTGTGTCTCACCTCTCCGTATCCGGTGTCCTGGATGAGCCCGCCGCGTTGCGTCCGGAACAGCCGCCCGTCGGGGGCGACGCCGTACGCCATGACGTGCCACCGCAGCAGGTTCACGAGATCCGGCGGGATCGACACGGTGCGGACCGCCTTCCGGGGCCGATGCTTGAGCCCGCGCCGGTCGTGCGCTTCGCCGATGTCCGTCCAGGCCGACCCCGAGCGGGGGCGGGTCTCCCGCGGTCGCAGAGTGCCCCATCCCCGGCGGGGCAGGTCCCAGTCCTCGATACGGAGACCGATGACTTCCGTCGGCCGTGCCGCCGCGTAGTACACGCAGCCGAAGAAGGCGATGAGGCGGCGACCGCGGGCGCTCTGCGCGCGGACGGCATCGAGCAGCGCCAGGGCCTGCAGGGGGTCGGGCACTGAGGCGGGTCCAGTTCCTCGGATACCTGCTCCGGAGCCTTCCACTGCACCTGCGGCAGAGGATTGTCCGTCAGGCGGCCCGCACCGACAGCTCCGCACACGTGCCGTCACGGCGGTGGTGATGGCCCGCCGGTAGGCAAGGCCGGTCTCGGCCGTGACGATCAGCAGCAGCGGCGCCACCGCGTGCACGGCCACGCCCACCAGGTCGTTCTTCAATGCCGAGTCGGCCACGTTCAGCGCGAGCGTCATGCAGCCGGTCATCCACCGCGGGGCGACGGGCCACCGGCCGCCGTGTCCTCCGAGAGGCTCGGCAGTCCGGGCGCGCCGCCGCTTGATGGTCGCTTGGTACCTGGGAGCGAGGGCGGGTACCCCTCCGCCTTGGGCGGGCCGGGTCAGCGGCCCCGCTCCCGACAGCAATGTCACCCGAACGGCCCAGCATGGCGTGCCACCCACATGGGTGAAGATCAAGCTGGCTAGTGTCCCAACCGAGGCAATCCGTGAAAGGCGAACCAAATGCGCATTCGACGAATCCTCGCCGCCGTCATCGCCACGGCAGCCCTCGCCGGACTCGGCCTCACAGGCGCCGCCGCCACCGCCACCGCCGCCACACCCAGCCCCACCCCTGGTCAACGGTTTGTCACCTCTGAACAGTGCAGGGAGGGCGGCGGAACGGTAGAGGGCTTCGACTGCAAGGGTGGTACATACGACGGCCGGGGGGTCGACTAAACCCCACAAGGCGCCCCGCGGCCACGCGCCGCGGGGCGCTCCCGCGCGAGCGTGGCCGGGAGAGTCGCAGGGACTGTGCCGACTCGTCGGACACGCCCTGGACGCCATCCGATCCCGGCCTCGGTCTGAGGCCGGTTGGCGCGTGGCAAGTCGAGGGAGTCCACGCGGCAACAAGGTTCCGCCCGAACGCGAGGGCGACGCTTCCGGGCGCATCGTGGGGCACGTGTGGGGCACGGAGCGGCGCGTTGTGGGAACGGTCAGCTCAGCGCGGAGTGATCGCGCGGTCTGTAAATCTGCCGGCTTCGCCTTCCCAGGTTCGAATCCTGGCGCCGCCACACGGGCCCTTCGTCATGCATCCCGGTGATCGGTCGAATGTCTCACTCCGTCTCGTGTTCGGACGCCCCGTCTCGCAGTGTGTGGACGGAGCGCGGACGGGATTCTCGGTGCGTCAGCCACGCTGACCGAGCAGACCCGCTACGTCGGCGCCCTCCTCGTCGACGTCCTCGGCTCCATCCGCCGGATCGTCGGCGCGCGGTAAACGCTGGGAGTGACTGCCGCGCGGGAGGGCGACTTGGAACAGGCGCTCGTCATGGGCGAGCGCGCCCTCGAAGGCGAGCGCCAGTCCGTCCCTTCGCTCATCCTGACGAGGCGCGAGCTGGCAGCCGAGATGAGGAGTTCCCGCCCGCCACGTACTTCCGGGCCGGCTTGGACCCAGCGTGGCCGACGGGTCGGCACGGTCCCTGCGACGCTCCCGGCCACGCTCGCGCGGGAGCGCCCCGCGGAGCGTGGCCGCGGGGCGCCTTGTGGGGTCTAGTCGACAGTCAGCCCGTCGTATTTACCGCCCCAGCATTTGACGGTGTTGTGCAGATAGGGCTGTCCGCCGCCCTCCCTGCACTGAGAAGGGGTGGTGTAGCCACTGCCACCCTGTGCGGTAGCGGTGGCGGCGCCTGTGAGGCCGAGCCCGGCGAGGGCTGCCGTGGCGCTGACGGCGGCGAGGATTCGTCGAATGCGCATTTGGTTCCCCTTTCACGGATTGCCTCGGTTGCGGCACTAGTCAGCTTGATCCTCACCCATGTGGGTGGCACGTCATGTTGCGCCGTTCGGGTGACACTGCTGGCGGGTGCGGGGTCGGTGACGCGACCCGTCGGACAGGCCAGCTAGGTCGTCATGTCAGCGCTCACCGGCCAGCCCCGGCCACAACGCCCGCACCGCGTCAGGCACCTCGGCCACAGCAGCCGGATCGAGCAGAGCTACTTGGAGGATGTAGCCGGGGAGGACCCGAGGGGCGTGGTGTTCAGCTCTGCGGTCTTCTCGACTGCGGCAGGGCGAGGAGCGGCGACGGCTTCGCTGTCGCCGGCGGGATCCCATCGGGCACGGATCGGGCACGCGGAAGTGGTGGGCCGGGTTCACAGGCGCACGATGACCAGGGCGGTGTCGTCGGTGGCGCCGCCGGGCGGGAGCAGGTCGGTGAGCACGGCGTCGGCGAGGGCATCGGGGTCGTCTGCCTGGTGGCGGGCCAGGGAGTCGGCGAGCCGGGCGAGGCCGGTGTCGATGTCTTCGTGCCGGCGTTCGATCAGGCCGTCGGTGTAGAGCACGAGAACGGCGCCCTCGTCGAAGGCCGCTGCAGCCTGGATGCGGGGGGCGTGTTGCGGGCGGGCGGCCAGTGGCGGGTCGGTGGCCTGGTCCAGGAATTCGACGGTCCCGTCCCTCCGCAGGAGCGCAGGTGGCGGGTGGCCGGCGCTGCTGTAGGTGACGGTGCGGGTCTCCCAGTCGACGAATGCCGTGGCCACGGTGGTGTTCTCGGCGCCGTCGACGGTGCGGGCGTACAGCCCGAGGACTTCCAGGGCGCGGGCGGGGCCTTCGGCGACGAGGCAGGCGGCGGTGAGGGCGCTGCGCAGTTGCCCCATGACACCGGCCGCGGGCAGGCCGTGGCCGACGACGTCACCGACGGCGACGGCGACGCGGTCGCCCGGCAGCTCGACCAGGTCGTACCAGTCGCCGGCCACGTTCAGCGCTTCGGCGGCGGGCCGGTAGCGCACGGCCACCGGGTGTCGGCCGACCGGGCGGGGAGCGGGCAGCATGGCTTCCTGCAAGGTCAGCGCGACTTCACGGGCACGGAAGAGTTCGGTGACGTCCTCCACCCGGTGCAGCAGCAGCGCCACCTGACCGTCAGGGGCCAGGACGGGAATGTTGGTCATGTTCAGATACCGCTCGTGCCACACCCCGGGCCGGTCGGGGTCCTCCATGTCGAAGCGCTCCAGCGCTAGCGTGTCGCCCTCCCCGGTGTCCGCCACCCGGAGCAGTGACGCCATGATCTTGAGCACGAGGGGCTGCTCGTTCGCGGAGCGGTCCTCGAGCAGGAAGTGACCGACCAACTGCTCGCGGGTGCAGTGCAGGATCCGCATGAACGCCGCGTTGACATCCACGAAGATCAGCTTCGGGGTGACCAACGCCGCCGCCCCGGGCAGGGCCCGGAACACCGCTGTGTAGTCGACCTCCGGCTCCGCCATGACTTTCCTGCCTCGCCGCCATCGCCGCGTCTCTTTTCACGATACGAGCGGGAATCGCAGCTCGCCCCATGGACAGCCCGGCTTGAACGGCGGTTCGGCGGTCCGGCGGCCCGGTGGTCCGGCGGTCGGGGCGGCCTGGTCTCCCGGTGCCGTGGGCGACGGCGACGATCGCGGCGCCGAGCGATGCAGATCCGGGTGGTCGGCTGTGCTGGGCGCGCCCCGGCACCACTGCCGCCATGCCGTTTTGCGCATGTTGCCACGTTCTGTGGGGCCCGACTGTCAAGGGGGTAGGCATGGAGAGCAGATGAGGGAGATTGGTGATCTTGGACGTCTACGAGGCAGTCACGAGCCGACGGGCCGTGCGCGGGTTCATCGACCGGCCCGTCCCGAGGGAGGTACTGGAGCGGGTGCTGTCCGCTGCGGCTTGGGCGCCGTCCGGGTCGAACCTCCAGCCCTGGCGCGTCTACGTGCTGACCGGCCGGCCACTGGCAGAGCTCAAGGAGCGCGCCGGCAAGCGCGTGACCGCACGCGACCCCTGGGACGAGCGGGAGTACGAGATGTACCCGCCCACACTGAAGTCCCCGTACCACGAGCGCCGATCCGCCTTCGGCGCGGAGCGCTACAGCGCGCTGGGCATCGCGCGCGAGGACTGGGAGGCGCGGCAGAGAGCGGCTTCCGCGAACTGGAACTGCTTCGGCGCGCCCGCCGCCCTGTTCTGCTACATCGACCGCGGCCTGGGCCGGCCCCAGTGGTCCGACGTAGGCATGTATCTGCAGACCGTGATGCTGCTGCTCCGCGCCGAAGGCCTGCACAGCTGCCCGCAGATGGCGTGGTCGGTCTACCGCAAGACCGTCGCGGAGGTCCTGTCACCCTCGGACGGCCTCGTCCTCTTCTGCGGCATGTCGATCGGTTTCGAAGACGCCGCAGTGCCCTACACCCGCACAGGCCGAGCACCGCTCGACGAGACGGTCACGTTCGTCGATGGTTAGCCGGCGGTACTCATTGCCCGTTTCCGGCGGGCGGGCGGGTGCGACAGCTGTCGAAAGCCCGGCGCCCACCCCTCCATCCTGGCCGCCCGCGGAAGCCGTGGGCCGGATCGGCTGGACCGGGACGCTCCCCGCGCACGTCCGACGGGCAGCCGTGACGGCAGCCGCTGACCACACGTCACGAGTGGTCCCACCACTGCGAGATGGCGCGGAACGTGGCGTTACTCGGCCTGAGGCTCACCGCGGCCGACGGTCACTGCCCAGGTGACGGTCGTGGGTGCGGTCACCGACACGATGCCGGGCTTGTAGGCCGGCTCCAAGGCGAACTTGTTGTAGATGACTTCCGGCTTCTCGACGCCGCATGTGAGCGGGAAGGACACGCGCGGTGCTGACACCTCGACGTACACAGCGCCCTTGCCCCGGCAGCTGACAGCGACGATGAGGGCCTTTCCCTTGGCTCCGCCGGAATACTTCAGTTCGGCGTTCCCCCGGGTCGGTTGCCGTTTTCCGGCGAGCGTCTCCCCGAGATCCGCATCGAGTTCGGGCGGTGAGACGGGGACGGCCTTGTGCGCCTGAACCGCGCTCCGTGTCGTGGGCGGGCCGGCGGGCGTGGCCGGGTCATCGATGCCGTGTGAGGAGGAGCAGGCGGTCGCCGCGAGCAGCGCGAGGGCCCAGACGGCGTGGTGGGGGCGGGGGATCAGTTTTCCCGCAGAACCCGCCCGTGTGGTCGGGCTGCTCAGAACCGGCGCAGTTCTCAATGGGCGTGCGATGTTCATGAACACCACTTTTGAATGAAGGAACGCCTCCCTGGCGATCAGTGGCACGGACGCTATGAGTACGTCGTGCACGCAACAAGCGAGACAGCGATCTTCTGAGGTGGAATTGAGGAAGATTCTTCCCGCGAGAGGGTCCACATCCAGCGACAACGCTGGATGTGGACCCTCTCTTCGCGTCGGGCACGAGGACAGATGGCGTGGAAAGGCGCCCCGGGAGATCGCGAAATCCGCGTGCTCAGGAGCAGAGATTCACGTGGCGGACGGCCAGGACGTGTCCCGCCGCGTCGATGAGGCGGCCGCGGGAGAGGCGGCCGCTGGACACCGCGTTGGTGATCGCCGTGGCGATCGAGGAGGTCTGGGAGCTGACGTTGCTGCCCAGGTCGAACATGACCATGTCGGCACCGGAGCGCAGGGCCTGGACGGCGGCGGAGGAGACGCTGAAGCCGGCGGCGGAGATGGCCTTGGCGCTGAGGGAGTCGGTGAGCACCAGCCCCTTGAAGCCGAGCTTGCCGCGCAGTTCGGAGGTGATGGCGGTGGGGGACAGGCTCGCCGGGTTGGTGCCCAGGCCGGGCACGATGTTGTTGGAGACCATGATGGCCGGGGCGCCGGCCTTGATGGCCGCGGTGAACGGCGGGATGCCGACCTTCTGCAGGGTGGACCAGGGCAGCGTCTTGGCGGGGCCGAAGTCGGAGTTGTAGGTGGAGCCGCCGAGGCCCGGGAAGTGCTTGACGACGGGTATCACGCCTCCGGCGCGCAGCCCGTTCATGTACGCGACTCCGGCCTTGGAGACCACCGAGGTGTCGCCGCTGAAGGACCGCCATCCGTCGGGGTTGGTCCGACTGGGAGCAACGTTCCTGCCGTCGACGTCGACCACCGGCGCGAGGTCCATGTTCACCTGGGCGGCCGACATCTTGATGGCGACCTTCGTGACGTTCTGCTGGATCTGGGCCGGCGTCCAGTGCTTGCCCATGTACGCGGGCCAGGGCAGGTCCCCGACGAGGTTCGCCATCCGCTGGATGCCGCCGCCCTCCTCGTCCGTCATCACCAACAGGCCGCGGTTGCCGGGCACATGGGATTTCAGGGCCTTGAGCCGGGAGCCCAGGTCGGACGGTGCCTTGCTGCCGAACAGCAGCACTCCGCCCGCACCGGCGGTCACCTCGGACGTGACGTCGGACACCGAGGTCTCCGACACCGGGACGGCGATGGTCAGCATGGCCAGCCGGCGGTTCGACCAACCGGCCAGTTTCGTGCTGTTCGTGCACGCGGCCGCCGCCGTGGCCGTGCCAGCCGTCGTGGCCGTGCCAGCCGTCGTGGCCGTGCCAGCCGTCGTGGCCGTGCGCGCCGTCGTGGCTGTGCCCGCCGTTGTGGGAGTGCTCGCCGCGGTCGCCGCGCCGGACGTGTTGGTGGCGTCCGGGGCGAACGACGAAGCCGAGCGGGAAGGCGTGGCGGACGGGGCGAGGGACACGCCGGCGTCGCCGGAGTGCGGGGCCGCGTCGGGGGTGCCCGTGCCGCAGCCCGACAGGAGCATCGCCGCCATCGCGGCGATGCTCACTCTGCGTACGGTCGTGGCCCGGCCGGGGAGCCGGGGCGGTGTTGTCACGCTTCTGCGGTCACGGTACGACGGGAGATTCATCGCCCGGCCTCCTTTCGGAACACGCGACGGCAGCCGTCGCGCTGAGGGCCGTATGAACACGGTGGGCTGTACGGCACGTGAGATGCGCACCGGCCCGCATTTGTTCGCGGGTCCACGCTCGGAGTACCCAGAATCTCGCGGGGGGCGCTCAGGAATTGCCGTCGAGTGCACTTCACCGCGCCTCGCAGCGCCGTACGCACGGTGGGACGGGTGCGGGGCGGGAGTGCGTTGTCAGTGGGCCGGGGCACACTGACGGCATGGGCTCCCGTCGTAGAACCTGTCCCGTGTGCCGCCGCGAAATCGCCGTCGTCGCCGGGCGCTTCGCGCGGCACGACCCGCCGGGGGCGCGGGACAGCGGAGATCTCGTCTCGTGCTCCGGCTCGCGACGGCAGGCACAACTGGACGCCGTCCAGCCCTCGTTGGACGGGTATGCCCTGCCCGACTTCCCCGGTCAACTGCCGCTCTTCTGAACCATCGCCTCCCGGCCACTGTGGTGACCTGCCAATGCCCAGCTGCTCCGATCCGTCAGCATCCGCTCACCCCGCCCCGTCAATTCCCGGCCACCGACTTCACCGCCACCGACACCGGCGTCGAGCCGCCGATCAGCTCCAGCGTCAGTCCGGCGGTCGACGAGCTCTCCACCAGCTCCGCCAGGACGGCCGCCACGTCGTCCCGGGGGATCGGGCCGCGCCCGGTGTGCGCCTCCAGACGGACCGTGCCGGTGCCGGCGGAGTCCGTCAGCGCGCCGGGGCGCAGGATCGTCCAGTCCAGGGCGTCCTGCCGGGCCACGTACGCGTCGGCATGCCCCTTGGCCCGCAGGTACACGTCGAAGACGTCGTCGCCCGGGTGCGCGGGATCCGCGCCCATCGAGGAGACGACCACGAAACGGCGTACGCCCGCGCGGACGGCCGCTTGCGCGAACAGCACCGCCGCGCCCTTGTCCACCGTCTCCTTGCGGGCCGTTCCGCTGCCCGGACCCGCACCGGCCGCGAACACGGCCGCGTCCGCGCCCTGCAGATGCGCCGCGACCTCCTCCACGGACGCGGACTCCAGGTCCAGCAGGACCGGTTCGGCGCCGGCCGTCCGCAGATCCTCGCCCTGCTCGGCGTTGCGGATGATCCCCGCCACCTCGTCCCCGCGCGCGGCGAGCAGTCGCTCCAGCCGCAGCGCGATCTGACCATGACCCCCAGCGATGACAATGCGCATGACTCCGACCGTACGCCCGTGCAGCCCCGCCTGCCGCACGGCCCGAAGCCGCCGCTCGAAGCCGCCGCTCGACGCCGCCGCTCGACGCCGCCGTCCGAAGCCGCCGTCCGAAGCCTCCGCTCTGAGCCTCCGCTCCGAGTCTCCGCTCTGAGCGCCCGCTAGGAGCACCTGCTCCAAGCCCGCGCTCGGAGCGCCCGCTTATAGCCCCCGGCTAGGAGCACCTGCTCGAAGCCCCCGCCCGACGCCGAGGCTTGAAGCCGCTGCGCCAGGCGTTACGACAGCTCTCCGCGCCCCTGCCGCGGCAGCCCCAGCTCCGCCGCCGCTGCCGAGTTGCAGTACTCGCGAACCGCACTCGTACGGGCGACCACGCGTCCGCGGTGCACCACGAGCCGGCTGTAGGCGAGGGAGAGCGCGCCCGCGAGGTGGTCGCCGCGCACGGCGAGGAGTTCGGCCGGGAAACCGGCCTCCACGCGCACCTCGGGCAGACCCAGGGCGGCGCGGGCCGAGGTGCTCACCGCGTCGTAGGCGTCCTGCGGGCACAGGCCGTGCGCGGAGGCGAGGAGGTAAGCCGCCTCCAAGGGGTCGCCGCGCCCGACGGGGTTGGCGACGTCCCGGAGGGCGCCGCTGCCCGCGGCCACCCGCACCCCGGCCGCGCGCAGCAGCCGTACCGGGGCGGTGCCCCGGCGGTCGGCGCCGCCGCAGCCGCCCTGGGGCAGGCACACCACCGTCACGCCCGCCGCCGCGAGCTGGTCGGCGAGCCGGGCGACGGCCTCGCCGGGCAGGCGCGCAAGCCCGGCGCACGGGCCGATCGTCACGCCGGGGCGCAGGCCGCCAGCCATGGCCGCGAGGCGGGACAGCCGGGCCGGGTCGGCGGCGTCCGTGTGCAGGTCCACCGGGCAGCCGTGCTCGGAGGCCACTTCCAGGACCGTCTCCACATAGCCCGTGGGATCGGGGTCCAGGTCGGGGCAGCCGCCGACCACGGAGGCGCCCATCTTCAGCGCGTCCCGCAGCATCGCGAGCCCGTCCGCGCCGGCCGCCCCGGTCAGCAGCCGGGGCATCGCCACCGTGGTCAGCTCCGCCAGCCCCCGCAGCGAGCGCCGGGCCTGGAGGACCGCGCCCAGCGCGCCGAGCCCCTGGACGTCACCGACACGCACGTGCGCGCGTACCGCCGTCGCCCCGTGCCCGAGCTGGAGCAGGGCCGCCTCCGTCGTCCGGCGCTGGACTTCCTCGGGGGCGTACGAGACCGGTCCGGGCTGTTCGGCGGAGAGCGCGGTGTCGCCGTGGGCGTGCGGCTCGGCCGGGGCCGGCAGGAGCAGGTATCCGCCGAGGTCCACGCGCGCGGTGCCGGTGCGGACCGGGCCCGGTGTCAGGCTGCCGGCCGTGCCGACCGCCTCGATGCGTCCACCGGCCAGTCGTACGTCCACCGTCCGGCCGTCGGTGAGCCGCGCCCCGCACAACAGCAGTCCGGCCGGTTCGGGCTGCCCCGAGGACCCCGACGAGTTCGACGGCGGGTGCGGCTGCGACTGGCTGTCAGGCATCGGACTCCAGGGGTCGGGGCCGGGGCCGGGGCTGGGCGTGCCACGTGAGGGGCTCGAGGTCGCGACGGGCTCGGGAACGCGGCGGACTCAAGATCACGCAGAGTGAGTCGAGCCTATGGTCGCGGGACGCCCGTGACGCGGAGGAGCGCAATAGTCGTACCGGCGTGGTCCACCCAGGGCGATACGCGCGTCGCCCGCGCGCGTGGCGTGCGGTGCACGCGCCTGCGGCGAGGCCTCCGAGGGGGCTCAGGAGGCTGCGGGGAGGCCTGAGATGGGAGCCACGAAGGACGGCTGGATACGGATTTGGGTGAACGGCGGCGGACCGTGTAATGTCTTCATCGCTCGCCCCAATAGCTCAGTCGGCAGAGCGTCTCCATGGTAAGGAGAAGGTCAACGGTTCGATTCCGTTTTGGGGCTCTGGTGTGAGAGATCCTCGTCGCGAGACGGGGTTCGATCTCATCAAAGCGGTGTAGCTCAGTCGGTAGAGCAAGCGGCTCATAATCGCTGTGTCACCGGTTCAAGTCCGGTCACCGCTACTGACAGTAGCCGATTGTGGGGTCGGTCCTTCGATCGGCTACTCTTTCTTGCGTTGAATCATTTCACCCGTTCGTCTTAGGAGCACTCACGTGGCTGCCACCGACGTCCGCCCGAAGATCACGCTGGCCTGCGTGGAGTGCAAGGAGCGGAACTACATCACCAAGAAGAACCGGCGTAACAACCCGGACCGTCTTGAGATGAAGAAGCACTGCCCGCGTTGCAACGCGCACACCGCGCACCGCGAGACGCGATAAATCAGGCTCGTACATGAGGCCGCCCCCGCAACTCGGGGGGCGGCCTCATGTCGTTTCACGAGCGGCTGAGACAGCGACGCCGCCGAGACCAGTGAGACCAGGAGGTGCCGGGCCATGGCGCTCGACCAGTCCTTCGTGGGGCGGACCTACCCGCCCACCGCGCCCTACGAGGTGGGCCGGGAGAAGATCCGTGAGTTCGCCGAGGCGGTCGGGGACACCAACCCCGTGTACACGGATCCGGAGGCCGCCAAGGCGTTCGGTCACTCCGATGTGATCGCCCCGCCGACCTTCGTGTTCTCCATCACCTTCCGTGCCGCCGGGCAGGTCGTCGAGGACCCCCAGCTCGGCCTGGACTACAGCCGAGTGGTGCACGGCGACCAGAAGTTCGCCTACAGCCGCCCCGTGCGCGCGGGCGACCGGCTGACCGTCACCTCCACCATCGAGGCGATCAAGTCCCTGGCGGGCAACGACATCCTGGACATCCGGGGTGAGGTGCACGACGAGGCGGGCGAGCACGTGGTGACCGCCCTGACCAAGCTGGTGGCCCGCGCGGCCGAGGAGGCGTGAGGTGCCGATGACGGCGAAGATCGCGTACGACGACGTCGAGGTCGGCACCGAACTGCCGGCCCGGACCTTCCCCGTGACCCGCGCCACGCTGGTGCGGTACGCGGGTGCCTCCGGGGACTTCAACCCCATCCACTGGAACGAGAGGTTCGCCAAGGAGGTGGGCCTGCCGGACGTCATCGCGCACGGCATGTTCACCATGGCCGAGGCGATCCGCGTGGTCACCGACTGGACCGGCGACCCGGGCGCGGTCGTGGAGTACGGCGTCCGCTTCACCAAGCCGGTCGTCGTACCCAACGACGACAAGGGCGCCGAGATCGAGGTCAGCGCCAAGGTCGCGGCCAAGCTCGACGACAACACGGTGCGCGTGGACCTGACCGCGACGAGCGGCGGCCAGAAGGTGCTGGGCATGTCCCGGGCGGTCGTACGACTGGCCTGACGGCTCCGGCCCGATGCGCCTGATGTACCTGATGTTCCCGATGTGCTGATGTAAGGGGCGTTTCCAACGGCGGGGCGCCCCTTGCGCGTACCGGTACGCGCAACCCCTTGACCTAGTTAGTGATTGAGTACTAACTTTCTGGACATGGTCAGGATGAGCGCCGAGGACCGGCGCGAGAGTGTCATTCGTGCCGCGATCGCCGAGTTCGCGCAGAGGGGCTACTACGGCACCTCGACCGAGGCGATCGCCAAGCGGGTCGGGGTCTCGCAGCCGTACCTCTTCCGGCTCTTCCCGGGCAAGAAGGCGATCTTCGCCGCCGCCTCGCTGCGCTGCGTCGAGGACACACGCCGTGTCTTCGCAGAGGCGTCCGAGGGGCTCACGGGGGAGGAGGCGCTGCATGCCATGGGCCAGGCGTACGTGCGGCTGATCCAGGAGCATCCGGAGAGGCTCCTGATGCAGATGCAGACGTACATCACGGTCGCGGCCGCCGAGGCCGAGGGCGACCAGGAGTTCGGCGAGGCGGTGCGGGCCAGCTGGATGCGGCTCTGGGAGACCGTGCATCTGCCCCTGGGGGCGGACGTGAACGGGACCACCGTCTTCATGGCCTACGGAATGCTCGTCAACACCCTGACCGCCATGGGGTTTCCGCCCGGCCATCAGGTCTGGCAGGGGATGTACCCGTCTGCTCAGCCTGACGGGTGGCAGGAGGAGTAGCGCGGCGGTCATGGGGCTCCGGCTCTCTCCTGGCCACAAAAGTTAGTCATCAATAACTAATCAACGATCACGCTCAACGCACGGGGGGAGCGATGTCAGCGATGTCACAGCAGACCGCGGCACCGAGCACCACAACATCACGCACGGGGGCCGTCTGGGTCCTCGTCATCACCAGCGTCGCCGGATTCATGGCGGCCCTCGACAACCTTGTCGTCACCACCGCGCTGCCCTCCATCCGGAAGGACCTCGGGGGCGCGCCGGACGACCTGGAGTGGACCGTGAGCGCCTACACGCTCACCTTCGCCGTCCTGCTGATGACCGGCGCCGCGCTCGGCGACCGGTTCGGACGGCGCCGGCTCTTCCTCGCCGGACTCACCGTCTTCACCGGCGCCTCCGCGGCCGCGGCCATGGCCCCCGACATCGACTACCTCATCGCCGCCCGCGCGGTCCAGGGCGTCGGCGCGGCCGTCATGATGCCGCTGACGCTCACCCTGCTGACAGCGGCCGTACCCGCCGCCAGGCGAGGGCTGGCGTACGGCATCTGGGGCGCCGTCAACGGTCTCGCGGTCGCCTCCGGGCCGCTCATCGGCGGCAGCCTCACGGAGCACGTCTCCTGGCACTGGATCTTCTGGCTGAACGTTCCGCTCGGCGTCGCCCTGCTGCCCCTGGCCCGCCTCCGGCTCGCGGAGTCCCACGGCACCGGCGCCCCGCTCGACGCCCCCGGCACCCTGCTCGCCAGCGGCGGTCTGTTCGGGATCGTGTACGGCCTCGTCCGCGGGCCCGCCAACGGCTGGACCAGCTCCCTCGTCCTGACCGGGCTGTTCGCGGGCAGTGCGCTGCTGGCCGGCTTCGTCCTCTACAGCGCACGGGCCGAGAACCCCATGCTCCCCATGCGGCTGTTCCGTGCCCGCGCCTTCTCGGGGATCAACGCCGCGAGCCTGCTGATGTTCCTCGGGATGTTCGGCTCGATCTTCCTGCTCAGCCAGTACATGCAGGGGGTGCTCGGCTACTCGCCCACCGAGGCGGGCCTGCGGATGCTGCCGTGGACGGGGATGCCGATGCTCGTCGCCCCCGTCGCCGGGATCCTCTCCGACCGCATCGGCGGCCGGCCGGTCGTCGCCGTCGGCCTGTTCCTCCAGGCCGCCGGGCTCGGCTACCTGGCCTCCGTGGTCAGGGCCGACGTCTCCTACGGCGCCCAGCTGCCCGGCCTGATCGTCAGCGGCGTCGGGATGGCGCTGTACTTCGCCCCCGCCGCCAACCTGGTGATGTCCAGCGTCCGCCCGCAGGAGCAGGGCATCGCCTCCGGCGCCAACAACGCGCTGCGTGAGGTGGGCGGCGCGCTCGGCATCGCCGTCATGTCGTCGATCTTCTCCGCGCAGGGCGGCTACGGGAGCGCGCAGGCCTTCGTGGACGGCCTGCGGCCCGCTCTGGTCACCGGCTCCGGGGTGATCGCCCTGGCGGCGGTCGCGGCGCTGGTGATCCCGGCCCGGCGGAGGGCGCGCAGCGACGTGGCCCCGGCCGAGCACGCTCCCGCACCGGCCGTCGAAGCCCTCTCCCTCTGACCCGCACGTGCAAGGCAGCAGACAGTCCACACGGCAAGGCAACAGGCAACAGGCAACGGAAGGAGAAACGGTCATGCCCACCCTGCCCTGGACCGCCCCGGCCCCCCGCCGGCCGGTGCCGAGGTCCACGTCTTCGCCTCGCGGTTCGAGACCCGCACCCTTGCCGGAGCCCTCCGGTTCTTCCTGCGCACGCCGGCCGTGTGGCGGCAGGTCGGCCGGGCGCCCGGCGCCTACGGGGCGTCGCTGAAGGCGCAGCCCCTGCGGCGGACGTTCTGGACCCTGTCCGCCGGGGAGTCGCCGGACGTGCTGCGCGCCTTCGCCCTCTCCGGCGCCCACGGACCGAGCGCCAGGGGCCTCGCCCCGCAGATGCGGGACGCCAAGTTCGCGAGCTGGCAGGCGTCGGGCGACGACCTGCCGGTGAGCCGGTCGGAGGCCTTCCGACGGCTGAGCTGAACTGAGCTGAGCCGGCGGGCCGTGATCACGAGCACGCGCGCAGGGCCCCGGTTCCCGGATCGGGGCCCCACGCGCGCGTGGCGCGAGCCGAGGGCCGGTGCCACCGGGCTGTCCGTGCCGTCTCGTAGTCTTGGGCGCGTGCAGGTACTCCACGACGCCCCCCTCGCCCCGCTGACCACCTTCCGGCTGGGCGGTCCCGCGGCCCGGCTGGTCACCGCCACCACCGACGCCGAGGTGATCGACGCCGTCCGCGAGGCCGACGACAGCGGGACCCCGCTGCTGGTCATCGGCGGCGGATCCAACCTGGTCATCGGCGACAAGGGCTTCGACGGCACCGCCCTGCTCATCGCCACCCGCGGCATCGAGCTGCGCGGCACCACGCTGGAGCTGGCGGCAGGCGAGGTGTGGACGGACGCCGTCGCCCGCACCGTCGAGGCCGGCCTCGCCGGTATCGAGTGCCTGGCCGGCATCCCGGGCTCCGCGGGCGCCACCCCGATCCAGAACGTGGGCGCCTACGGCCAGGAGGTCTCCTCGACGATCACCGAGGTGATCGCGTACGACCGCCGGGCCGGCGAGACCGTCACGCTGACGAACGAGGAGTGCGCCTTCTCGTACCGCCACAGCCGCTTCAAGGCCGACCCGGAGCGCTACGTCGTCCTGCGGGTCCGCTTCGAGCTGGAGGACGCCGACGGGCGGTCGGCGCCGATCCGGTACGCCGAGACGGCCCGCGCGCTCGGCGTGCGGACCGGCAACCGGGTCCCCCTGGCCGACGCCCGCGCGACCGTGCTGAAGCTGCGTGCCGGCAAGGGCATGGTCCTCGACCCCGAGGACCACGACAGCTGGTCCGCCGGGTCCTTCTTCACCAACCCGATCCTCACCGACGAGCAGTTCGCCGCGTTCCACGCGCGCGTGGGCGAGCGGCTCGGCGAGGGCGCCGAGCCGCCCGCCTACCCGGCGGGGGAGGGGCGCACCAAGACATCCGCGGCCTGGCTGATCGACAAGGCCGGCTTCACCAAGGGCTACGGCGCCGGCCCCGCCCGCATCTCCACCAAGCACACCCTCGCCCTCACCAACCGGGGTGACGCCACCACCGAGGACCTGCTGGCCCTGGCCCGCGAGGTCGTCGCCGGAGTCCGTGAGGCCTTCGGGATCACCCTGGTCAACGAGCCGGTGACGATCGGCGTGAGCCTGTAGGGGCCCGCCCCGGGGAGCCGGGGCGTGGGTCGCCCGCAACCGGCAGGACCCACAGGACCGGCAGGATCGCCCAGCCGCCCAGCCGCCCAGCCGCCCAGCCGCCCAGCCGCCCAGCCGCCCAGCCGCCCAGCCGCGCCGCCGGCTCGGGCCGGGCACCCCGCTGACCGTGCGCACCGACGAGGCGCGCACCGCGCGGGACGCCGCGTCCTGGCGCGCACGCCGGGAACGGGCAGACTTCCGGGACGAGCTGCGGCACGCCACGCACGCCCGCACGTTCTTCCTGTTCGGCAGCCGGGACGTGTTCGCCGAGACCGCCACCTGGTTCGCCCACGCGGCCGGCTGGGGCCCGCGCCACAAGCGCGTCGCCGAGGGAGCCTCCGCGCTGATGGCGGAGCTGCCGGCGCTGGTCCAGCCGCCCGGTGGCGGGCACCCCGCCGACGTCCTGGTCTGCTTCAAGCCCTATCCGCCCTACGCCCACTTCAGGCCGCCGGGCGCACCAGCCAGTCGTCGACGCCGGCCAGCAGCCGCTCCCTGACCTCCTCGGGCGCCGCCGAGGCCCGCACCGACTGGCGGGCCAGTTCCGCGAGTTCGGCGTCCGTGAAGGCGTGGTGGTGGCGGGCGATGTC
The DNA here is from genome assembly GCF_053595235.1 of Streptomyces sp. NPDC002520. Classification (NCBI taxonomy): domain Bacteria; kingdom Bacillati; phylum Actinomycetota; class Actinomycetes; order Kitasatosporales; family Streptomycetaceae; genus Streptomyces; species Streptomyces sp. NPDC002520. The sequence continues at coordinate 47,883 of NZ_JBSFXG010000037.1, forward strand.
GTACTGGGCGGCGAGGCGGGAACCGAAGAGCAGCGGGTCGTCGGCGCCGAGGGCCATCGGGACGCCGGCCTCGAACAAGGTGCGCAGCGGGACGTCCTCGGGCTTCTCGTAGACGCCCAGCGCCACGTTCGAGGCCGGGCAGACCTCGCAGGTCACGCCCCGGTCGGCCAGCCGCTTCAGCAGCCGCGGGTCCTCCGCCGCGCGCACCCCGTGGCCGATCCGCGAGGCGTGCAGATCGTCCAGGCAGTCGCGGACCGACGCCGGGCCGGTCAGCTCGCCGCCGTGCGGGGCCGACAGCAGGCCGCCCTCCCGGGCGATGTGGAAGGCCCGGTCGAAGTCCCGCGCCATGCCCCGCCGCTCGTCGTTGGACAGCCCGAAGCCCACCACGCCCCGGTCCGCGTACCGCACCGCCAGCCGGGCCAGCGTGCGCGCGTCCAGGGGGTGCTTCATACGGTTCGCGGCCACCAGCAGCCGCATCCCGAGCCCGGTGTCCCGGGACGTCGTCTCCACCGCGTCCAGGATGATCTCCAGCGCCGGGATCAGACCGCCCAGCCGGGGCGCGTACGACGTCGGGTCCACCTGGATCTCCAGCCAGCCCGAGCCGTCCCTCAGATCCTCCTCGGCGGCCTCCCGGACCAGCCGCTGGATGTCCTCGGGCTCCCGCAGGCACGAGCGCGCCGCGTCGTACAACCGCTGGAAGCGGAACCAGCCCCGCTCGTCCGTGGCCCGCAGCCTCGGCGGCTCCCCGCTGGTCAGCGCCTCCGTCAGCGCATCGGGCAGGCGCACGCCGTACTTGTCGGCCAGCTCCAGGACGGTCGCCGGCCGCATCGAGCCGGTGAAGTGCAGGTGCAGATGGGCTTTCGGCAGCTCAGAGACATCACGTACACGCTCCATCTGAAGATCCTGCCGTACGGGGATGTCTTCCCGGTAGCCGTTTCCCCGTTCGTGGTCTTGCTCGCACAAACGAAGCAGGGGCGGCGGGTGAACTCACCCGCCGCCCCTCACCGGACCGAGGACCGGAACGTCAGTCCCGCGCCTCCGCCAGCAGCTTCTGGATCCGGCTCACGCCCTCGACGAGGTCCTCGTCACCGAGCGCGTACGACAGCCGCAGGTAGCCCGGCGTGCCGAACGCCTCGCCCGGGACGACCGCGACCTCGGCCTCCTCCAGGATCAGCGCGGCCAGCTCCACGGAGTCCTTCGGACGCTGCCCGCGGATCTCCTTGCCGAGCAGGGCCCTGACCGACGGGTAGACGTAGAAGGCGCCCTCGGGCTCCGGGCAGAGCACACCGTCGATCTCGTTGAGCATCCGCACGATCGTGCGGCGGCGGCGGTCGAAGGCCTCGCGCATCTTCGCGACGGCCTCCAGGTCGCCGGAGACGGCGGCCAGCGCGGCCGCCTGGGCCACGTTGGAGACGTTCGAGGTGGCGTGCGACTGGAGGTTCGTCGCGGCCTTGACCACGTCCTTGGGGCCGATGAGCCAGCCCACGCGCCAGCCGGTCATGGCGTACGTCTTCGCCACACCGTTGACCACGATGCACTTGTCGCGCAGTTCGGGCACGACCGTGGGCAGCGAGGTGAACGTCGCGTCGCCGTAGACGAGGTGCTCGTAGATCTCGTCGGTCAGCACCCACAGGCCGTGCTCGACGGCCCAGCGGCCGATCGCCTCGGTCTCCTCGGCGCTGTAGACCGCGCCGGTGGGGTTGGACGGGGAGACGAAGAGCACGACCTTCGTCCTCTCCGTGCGCGCCGCCTCCAGCTGCTCGACCGAGACGCGGTAGCCGGTCGTCTCGTCGGCGACGACCTCCACCGGGACACCGCCGGCCAGGCGGATCGACTCCGGGTACGTCGTCCAGTACGGCGCCGGGACGATGACCTCGTCGCCCGGGTCGAGGATGGCGGCGAACGCCTCGTAGATGGCCTGCTTGCCGCCGTTGGTGACCAGGACCTGCGAGGCGTCGACCTCGTAGCCCGAGTCGCGCAGCGTCTTCGCGGCGATCGCGGCCTTCAGCTCGGGCAGGCCGCCGGCCGGCGTGTAGCGGTGGTACTTCGGGTTCTTGCAGGCCTCGATCGCGGCGGCGACGATGTAGTCCGGGGTCGGGAAGTCGGGCTCACCGGCACCGAAGCCGATCACCGGACGCCCGGCGGCCTTGAGGGCCTTGGCCTTGGCGTCCACGGCGAGGGTGGCGGACTCGGAGATCGCGCCGACTCGGGCGGAGACCCGGCGCTCGGTGGGAGGGGTTGCAGCGCTCATGGGGCCATCGTTCCAGACCGGAAATGTCCCCGGCACACGGGTTTCACAGACTGAACAGCCAAGGGTCGAGGCGTGAACAGTCATGCGAATCTCGCCCCCGGCCAGGACGATCTTCGGTCTCGGGGCTTCGGACGGGCGCTTTCTGTTCGACGCCGAGCCGCAGACCACGTACACTCTCACCTCGTTGGCCTCCAGCAGCCGCAGTACGGACGGTGCACACCGAGCACCCGCCCGAATGCGGTACGTTGGGGGACGGACAAAGGGTCGTAGCTCAATTGGTAGAGCACCGGTCTCCAAAACCGGCGGTTGGGGGTTCAAGTCCCTCCGGCCCTGCTACACACACCGCCAGGATGTGTGCGTACGTACAGCAATGCACCGCCGTGCGGCTCAGGAACCGGGCGCGGCACGGCCATACCCCGGGATCAGGTGAGGACGCATGACGGACGCCGTGGGCTCCATCGACACGCCTGATGCCCAGGACGAGGTGCCCGAGTCCAAGAAGAAGGCCCGCAAGGGCGGCAAGCGCGCCAAGAAGGGCCCGCTGAAGCGCCTCGCGATCTTCTACCGCCAGATCGTCGCGGAACTCCGCAAGGTCGTCTGGCCGTCGCGTAACCAGCTGACGTCGTACACCACCGTGGTGATCTTCTTCGTCGCCATCATGATCGCCCTGGTGACCGTGATTGACTATGGGCTCAACCACGCGGCCAAGTACGTTTTCGGCTGAGCCAAGAGCGAAGGGCGCCGTGGTACCGGCGCCCCTTTTCGCATGTTCCACCCCTATGTATCCAGGAAGAAGCAGCCATCGTGTCTGACCCGAACCTGAACGACGACGCCACCGAGCCTCGCGCTGCTGCTGCCGAGACGGTGGACGACGAGCTCGACATCGTCGAGGGCGCGGACGAGCAGGACGAGTTCGAGGCTGCCGAGACCGAGGCGGAGGAGCCGGCCGAGGAGGCCGCGCTGCACGCCGAGGACGAGGACGTCGAGACCGACGAGGTCGAGGCCGACGAGGTCGAGACCGAGGACGTCGAGGCCGAGGACGGCGAGGAAGCCGCCGCCGAGGTCGTCGAGGAAGAGCCGGCCGAGCCCGTCGACCCGGTCCAGGCCCTGCGCGAGGAACTGCGCACGCTGCCCGGCGAGTGGTACGTCATCCACACCTACGCCGGTTACGAGAACCGCGTGAAGACCAACCTGGAGCAGCGCGCCGTCTCGCTGAACGTCGAGGACTACATCTTCCAGGCCGAGGTGCCGCAGGAAGAGGTCGTCCAGATCAAGAACGGCGACCGCAAGACGATCAAGCAGAACAAGCTGCCGGGTTACGTCCTGGTCCGCATGGACCTGACGAACGAGTCCTGGGGCGTCGTCCGCAACACCCCGGGCGTCACCGGCTTCGTCGGCAACGCCTACGACCCGTACCCGCTGACCCTGGACGAGATCGTCAAGATGCTCGCCCCGGAGGCCGAGGAGAAGGCCGCCCGCGAGGCCGCCGAGGCCGAGGGCAAGCCTGCCCCGCAGCGCAAGGTCGAGGTCCAGGTGCTGGACTTCGAGGTCGGCGACTCGGTCACCGTCACCGACGGCCCGTTCGCCACGCTCCAGGCAACCATCAACGAGATCAACCCCGACTCGAAGAAGGTCAAGGGCCTGGTCGAGATCTTCGGTCGCGAGACGCCGGTCGAGCTGAGCTTCGACCAGATCCAGAAGAACTGACGCCTTTCGGCGAACTGAGCCACCGGCCGGGTCGGACGAGCTGTCACAGCTCGTCTGACCTGCTCGGTTTTTGGCCGCACATCCATACCCGTTATCGTTGTGCGGTATGCCTGCGTCCGGGTGGTCCCTGGAAGCGGGCAGGACCCGAATTGAAAGGACCCGGAGAGCCATGCCTCCCAAGAAGAAGAAGGTCACGGGGCTCATCAAGCTCCAGATCCAGGCCGGCGCCGCCAACCCGGCCCCGCCGGTCGGCCCCGCGCTGGGTCAGCACGGCGTCAACATCATGGAGTTCTGCAAGGCCTACAACGCCGCGACCGAGTCGCAGCGTGGCTGGGTCATCCCGGTGGAGATCACGGTCTACGAGGACCGTTCCTTCACCTTCGTGACCAAGACGCCGCCGGCCGCCAAGATGATCCTCAAGGCCGCGGGCGTCGAGAAGGGCTCCGGCGAGCCGCACAAGACCAAGGTCGCCAAGATCACCGAGGCGCAGGTCCGCGAGATCGCCACGACGAAGATGCCCGACCTCAACGCCAACGACCTGGACGCCGCCGCGAAGATCATCGCCGGTACCGCGCGTTCCATGGGCGTCACGGTCGAGGGCTGAACCCCACCTTCGTAGAACCATGCAGCTGCCGAATACGCAGCCGCACGTGGTAGGGCCTGCTCGGCCCGTACACCACGACTCCTCACCGAACACACAGGAGCAGTTGTGAGCAAGCGCAGCAAGGCTCTCCGCGCTGCGGACGCCAAGGTCGACCGGGAGAAGCTGTACGCCCCGCTCGAGGCCGTCCGTCTCGCCAAGGAGACCTCCACGTCCAAGTTCGACGGCACCGTCGAGGTCGCCTTCCGTCTGGGTGTCGACCCGCGTAAGGCCGACCAGATGGTCCGTGGCACCGTGAACCTTCCGCACGGCACCGGTAAGACCGCCCGGGTCCTGGTCTTCGCGACCGGTGACCGTGCCGAGGCCGCGCGTGCCGCGGGCGCCGACATCGTCGGCGCCGACGAGCTGATCGACGAGGTGGCGAAGGGCCGTCTGGACTTCGACGCCGTCGTCGCCACCCCGGACCTCATGGGCAAGGTCGGCCGCCTCGGCCGCGTCCTCGGCCCCCGTGGTCTGATGCCGAACCCGAAGACCGGCACCGTGACCCCGGACACCGCCAAGGCTGTGACCGAGATCAAGGGCGGCAAGATCGAGTTCCGCGTCGACAAGCACTCGAACCTGCACTTCATCATCGGCAAGACGTCGTTCGACGACACCCAGCTGGTGGAGAACTACGGCGCGGCCCTGGAGGAGATCCTCCGTCTGAAGCCGTCCGCCGCCAAGGGTCGCTACATCAAGAAGGCCGCCATCAGCACCACGATGGGCCCCGGCATTCCGCTCGACTCGAACCGCACCCGTAACCTCCTCACCGAGGAGGACCCGGCCGCCGTCTGAGCCCCGCTCACCCGGTAGCCGCGTCACGGACGCGTCAGCGAAAAGGGCGGACCCCGCAACCTTCGAGGTGCGGGGTCCGTCCTTTTCGCTGTACGGCCTTGCGCACGACCGCTGTGTGTAAGGCCTTTCGCGCGACTGTCGGTCGCCTGGGCTACGGTTCTGGCACAGGACACGCATAGGGGTGGGGGCTACATGAAGAGCACGACCGTTCGCCGGGTGACCCTGTCGACAGCCGTGGTGACCGCGCTGGCCGGGGTGGCCGCGTGCGGCACCGACTCCGGGAAGGGCGACAAGGCGGTCGGCAGGAGCCTCACGCACGTCAGCCCCGTCGCGGCCCTGCGTTCCGCGGAGAAGTCCACCGACAAGGCGGACTCGGCCAAGGTCCGCTCCACCATGGAGATCGGCACCGCCGTGACCATGTCGGCCGACGGCACCCTGTCCTGGGGCGACGGCCTCAAGGGCAACCTCACCGTCAACTACACCGGCGGCAGGCTGGCCGAGGCGATGCGCAAGGCCGGCACGGCCTCGATGCAGGCCCGCTATCTGCCGGACGCCTACTACGCCAGGATGAGCGAGAAGTTCGCCCAGCAGTTCGGCGGCAAGCACTGGATCAGGTACGCGTACGCCGACCTGGCCGCGCTCGGCGGCGGCTCAGGCGCGTACATGAAGGACCAGATGCAGAACAGCACGCCGAACCAGTCGGTGCGGCTGCTGCTGGCCTCCGGTGACGTGAAAAAGGCCGGTGAGGAGACCGTCTCCGGCCAGCACACCACGCACTACTCGGGCACGGTGAACGTGGCCGACCTGGCCGGCAGGACCAACCACAACCTCACCGCCTCCCAGCTGGGCTCCCTGAAGAAGCAGCTCGAGAAGGCCGGCGTCACCACGGAGACCGTCGACATCTGGGTCAACGACCAGAACCTGATGGTCAAGAAGACCGAGAAGGCCGACATGGCGGCCGGCCGCATGGTCAGCACCGCCTACTACAGCGACTACGGCGTCAAGGTCGCAGCCGTGGCGCCCCCGGCCTCCGACACCGAGGACTTCAAGGACCTGATGCGCGCCGGCGGCATGACGCCGGGCGGCCCGGACACCAGCAGCGGCAGCAGCACCAGCGCAGCCTCCTGAGGCGGCAGCGCCTTCGGATCCCAGGGACCGGGGCCGCCGAGAGCCCGATTTGCTCGACGGCGTCCCGGTCCCGTACTCTTCCACCGAAGCCAAAGACCGCTGGTCGTTGCCGCACGCTCCAACGAGGGTGTGGTGGCCGAAGGATCCGCTGAAAAGTGGGCGACCCGCGCAGGTGTCAGTGGAAGTACTCCCGGAGCAGACGCGAGAGCGTGTGCCGCCGGTCGAGTCCGCCCCGTGCGCCTGCGCCGGGGCGTTTGTTTTGCCCAGTCCTCCTTCGGGTCCGCGCGGTCCGAATCACCCGGAAGGAGGCCGAGGCTCTATGGCGAGGCCCGACAAGGCTGCCGCGGTTGCGGAGCTGACGGACAAGTTCCGCAGCTCCAACGCCGCCGTGCTGACCGAGTACCGCGGTCTCACCGTGGCGCAGCTCAAGACGCTGCGCCGGTCGCTCGGTGAGAACGCCCAGTACGCCGTGGTGAAGAACACGCTGACCAAGATCGCGGCCAAGGAGGCCGGGATCACGCTGGAGGACCAGCTCTTCGCTGGCCCGACGGCCGTCGCCTTCGTCACCGGTGACCCGGTGGTGTCGGCGAAGGGTCTTCGTGACTTCGCCAAGGACAACCCGAATCTCGTCATCAAGGGCGGTGTCCTTGACGGCAAGGCGCTCAGCGCCGACGAGATCAAGAAGCTTGCGGACCTCGAGTCCCGCGAGGTTCTGCTCAGCAAGCTGGCCGGTGCCTTCAAGGGCAAGCAGTCCCAGGCTGCTCAGCTCTTCCAGGCGCTGCCGTCGAAGCTCGTCCGCACCGTGGACGCGCTGCGCGCCAAGCAGGCCGAGCAGGGCGGTGCCGAGTAATTCGGCTCGCTTTCTGACCTTGGCCGCCTAGGCGGCACGGGTCGCAGCGGGCCGACGTACGCCCGCCTTACCCAGTACATCCGGCACCTGCCGAATTAGTGGAAGGATCGCCCATCATGGCGAAGCTCAGCCAGGAAGACCTGCTCGCGCAGTTCGAGGAGATGACCCTCATCGAGCTCTCCGAGTTCGTGAAGGCCTTCGAGGAGAAGTTCGACGTCACCGCCGCCGCCGCGGTCGCCGTCGCCGCCCCGGGCGCCCCGGGTGCCCCGGCCGAGGCCGTCGAGGAGAAGGACGAGTTCGACGTCATCCTCACCGGCGCCGGCGACAAGAAGATCCAGGTCATCAAGGTCGTGCGTGAGCTGACCTCGCTGGGTCTGAAGGAGGCCAAGGACCTCGTCGACGGTGCCCCGAAGCCCGTCCTCGAGAAGGTCGCCAAGGACGCCGCCGAGAAGGCCGCCGAGTCCCTCAAGGGCGCCGGTGCCTCCGTCGAGGTCAAGTAAGACCTTCCGGGGTTCCTCGAACCTCGCTGCGCGCTGAACACGGCCCGGTAGGGCTGTAACGCGAACGCACCGAAGAGCGATCATCCATCCGGGTGGTCGCTCTTCGGCGTGTTCGGAGGGCCGTCCACGGTTGCCTTGCGCTCGCGATGGCGAGGGGTATGGTGATCTTCGTCGTGTCTCAGGACGGCCCTGTTCCGGCAGGGGGGCCTTGACGAACCGCACGCAGCGCGCAATTCTCAGGACGCGTCGTCACAAGGATCCGAATCCGAGGCATGGATCGACGACGAAGAGGGCAGTATCAACGTGCGTTGAGGGCAACATCCCGAGGACGTGACGAGGGCGTTGGGAAAAACGAGGGTCTCGCAAAACCCGCACTGGACATCAGTGTGCCAAGTGGCTACACTGTCCCTTTGCGCTGCCTGTTAGCTGTCCCCTGCCCGTCACCAGGGGTCTGCCCTCACTCGAGCACCGATGGCCGAAGCCCCTCCGACCTGGGGTTTCCGTCTCCGTGCATGGGAGAGGGACCGGTACGCGCGTAGTGAGTCCGAGCCCTCGGAAGGACCCCCTCTTGGCCGCCTCGCGCAACGCCTCGACCGCGAATACGAACAACGGCGCCAGCACCGCCCCGCTGCGCATCTCCTTTGCAAAGATCAAGGAGCCTCTCGAGGTTCCGAACCTGCTCGCGCTGCAGACCGAGAGCTTCGACTGGCTGCTCGGCAACACAGCTTGGCAGAGTCGGGTCGAGGAGGCTCTTGAGAACGGTCAGGACGTCCCCACCAAGTCCGGTCTGGAGGAGATCTTCGAGGAGATCTCCCCGATCGAGGACTTCTCCGGGTCGATGTCCCTGACGTTCCGGGACCACCGCTTCGAGCCGCCGAAGAACTCCATCGACGAGTGCAAGGAGCGCGACTTCACGTACGCCGCCCCGCTCTTCGTCACCGCCGAGTTCACCAACAACGAGACCGGTGAGATCAAGTCCCAGACGGTCTTCATGGGCGACTTCCCGCTCATGACGAACAAGGGCACCTTCGTCATCAACGGCACCGAGCGTGTCGTTGTGTCTCAGCTGGTCCGTTCCCCCGGTGTCTACTTCGACTCCTCCATCGACAAGACGTCCGACAAGGACATCTTCTCCGCCAAGATCATCCCGTCCCGGGGTGCCTGGCTGGAGATGGAGATCGACAAGCGCGACATGGTCGGTGTCCGTATCGACCGCAAGCGCAAGCAGTCGGTCACCGTGCTGCTCAAGGCGCTCGGCTGGACCACCGAGCAGATCCTCGAGGAGTTCGGCGAGTACGAGTCGATGCGCGCCACCCTGGAGAAGGACCACACCCAGGGCCAGGACGACGCGCTGCTGGACATCTACCGCAAGCTGCGTCCGGGCGAGCCCCCCACGCGTGAGGCCGCGCAGACGCTGCTCGAGAACCTCTACTTCAACCCGAAGCGCTACGACCTCGCCAAGGTCGGCCGCTACAAGGTCAACAAGAAGCTGGGTGCGGACGCTCCGCTCGACGCGGGCATCCTGACCGTCGAGGACGTCATCTCGACGATCAAGTACCTGGTCAAGCTGCACGCGGGCGAGACCGAGACCACCGGTGACAGCGGTGGCACGATCGTCGTCGAGACCGACGACATCGACCACTTCGGCAACCGTCGTCTGCGCAGCGTCGGCGAGCTCATCCAGAACCAGGTCCGTACGGGTCTCGCCCGTATGGAGCGTGTCGTGCGCGAGCGCATGACCACCCAGGACGTCGAGGCGATCACGCCGCAGACCCTGATCAACATCCGGCCGGTCGTCGCCTCCATCAAGGAGTTCTTCGGCACCAGCCAGCTGTCCCAGTTCATGGACCAGAACAACCCGCTGTCGGGTCTCACCCACAAGCGCCGTCTGTCGGCGCTCGGTCCGGGTGGTCTCTCCCGCGAGCGGGCCGGCTTCGAGGTCCGTGACGTGCACCCGTCGCACTACGGCCGCATGTGCCCGATCGAGACCCCTGAAGGCCCGAACATCGGTCTGATCGGCTCGCTCGCCTCCTACGGCCGGGTCAACGCGTTCGGCTTCGTCGAGACGCCGTACCGCAAGGTCATCGACGGCCAGGTCACCGACGAGGTCGACTACCTGACCGCCGACGAAGAGGACCGGTTCGTCATCGCGCAGGCCAACGCGCCGCTGACCGACGAGCTCCGCTTCGCCGAGAACCGCGTGCTCGTCCGCCGCCGTGGCGGCGAGGTCGACTACGTCGGCGGCGAGGACGTCGACTACATGGACGTCTCGCCGCGCCAGATGGTGTCGGTCGCGACCGCCATGATCCCGTTCCTCGAGCACGACGACGCCAACCGTGCCCTCATGGGCGCGAACATGATGCGTCAGGCCGTGCCGCTGATCAAGTCCGAGGCCCCGCTCGTCGGCACCGGCATGGAGTACCGCTCCGCGGTCGACGCCGGCGACGTGGTCAAGGCCGAGAAGGCGGGTGTGGTCCAGGAGGTCTCCGCCGACTACATCACCACCACGAACGACGACGGCACGTACATCACGTACCGCCTGCACAAGTTCTCGCGCTCCAACCAGGGCACCTCGGTCAACCAGAAGGTCATCGTCAACGAGGGCGACCGGATCATCGAGGGCCAGGTCCTCGCCGACGGTCCGGCCACCGAGAACGGTGAGATGGCCCTGGGCAAGAACCTGCTCGTGGCGTTCATGCCGTGGGAGGGTCACAACTACGAGGACGCGATCATCCTGTCGCAGCGCCTCGTGCAGGACGACGTCCTCTCCTCGATCCACATCGAGGAGCACGAGGTCGACGCCCGTGACACCAAGCTCGGCCCCGAGGAGATCACCCGGGACATCCCGAACGTCTCCGAGGAGGTCCTCGCGGACCTGGACGAGCGCGGCATCATCCGTATCGGTGCCGAGGTCATCGCCGGTGACATCCTCGTCGGCAAGGTCACCCCGAAGGGTGAGACCGAGCTGACCCCCGAGGAGCGTCTGCTGCGCGCGATCTTCGGTGAGAAGGCCCGTGAGGTCCGTGACACCTCGCTGAAGGTGCCGCACGGCGAGACCGGCAAGGTCATCGGCGTCCGCGTCTTCGACCGTGAGGAGGGCGACGAGCTGCCGCCGGGCGTGAACCAGCTGGTTCGTGTCTACGTGGCGCAGAAGCGCAAGATCACCGACGGTGACAAGCTCGCCGGCCGGCACGGCAACAAGGGTGTCATCTCCAAGATCCTGCCGATCGAGGACATGCCGTTCCTGGAGGACGGCACCCCGGTCGACATCATCCTCAACCCGCTGGGTGTGCCGTCCCGAATGAACCCGGGACAGGTCCTGGAGATCCACCTCGGCTGGCTCGCCAGCCGCGGCTGGGACGTCTCCGGCCTCGCGGACGAGTGGGCCCAGCGCCTGCAGGCCATCGGTGCCGACCAGGTCGCCCCGCGCACCAACGTCGCCACCCCGGTCTTCGACGGCGCGCGTGAGGACGAGCTCGCGGGTCTGCTCCAGCACACCATCCCGAACCGCGACGGCGAGCGCATGGTGCTCCCGACCGGTAAGGCGAGGCTGTTCGACGGCCGCTCCGGCGAGCCGTTCCCGGACCCGATCTCCGTCGGGTACATGTACATCCTCAAGCTCCACCACCTGGTCGACGACAAGCTGCACGCCCGTTCGACCGGTCCGTACTCGATGATCACCCAGCAGCCGCTGGGTGGTAAGGCCCAGTTCGGTGGCCAGCGGTTCGGTGAGATGGAGGTGTGGGCCCTCGAGGCCTACGGCGCCGCGTACGCCCTCCAGGAGCTGCTGACCATCAAGTCCGACGACGTCACCGGCCGCGTGAAGGTCTACGAGGCCATCGTCAAGGGCGAGAACATCCCCGAGCCCGGCATCCCCGAGTCCTTCAAGGTGCTCATCAAGGAGATGCAGTCCCTGTGCCTCAACGTGGAGGTGCTGTCCTCGGACGGCATGTCCATCGAGATGCGCGACACCGACGAGGACGTCTTCCGCGCTGCGGAGGAGCTCGGCATCGACCTGTCCCGGCGCGAGCCGAGCAGCGTCGAAGAGGTCTGACGGGAGTCCGGTAGGGGCCCAGCAACGGGCCCCTGCCGACCCCGCGACCCCCGTTTCAGACCACAGACTTACAACCCTGAGAGGGATTGACGCATAGTGCTCGACGTCAACTTCTTCGACGAGCTCCGGATCGGTCTGGCCACCGCTGACGACATCCGTCAGTGGAGCCACGGCGAGGTCAAGAAGCCCGAGACGATCAACTACCGCACCCTGAAGCCCGAAAAGGACGGACTCTTCTGCGAGAAGATCTTCGGTCCGACCCGGGACTGGGAGTGCTACTGCGGCAAGTACAAGCGTGTCCGCTTCAAGGGCATCATCTGTGAGCGCTGTGGCGTGGAGGTCACGCGCGCCAAGGTGCGCCGTGAGCGGATGGGCCACATCGAGCTGGCCGCGCCCGTCACGCACATCTGGTACTTCAAGGGTGTCCCGAGCCGGCTGGGCTACCTGCTCGACCTGGCTCCCAAGGACCTCGAGAAGGTCATCTACTTCGCGGCGTACATGATCACGTACGTCGACGAGGAGCGTCGTACCCGCGACCTGCCCTCGCTGGAGGCCCACGTCTCCGTCGAGCGCCAGCAGATCGAGAACCGCCGCGACTCCGACCTCGAGGGACGCGCCAAGAAGCTCGAGACGGACCTCGCCGAGCTCGAGGCCGAGGGTGCCAAGGCCGACGTGCGCCGCAAGGTGCGCGAGGGTGCCGAGCGTGAGATGAAGCAGCTGCGCGACCGTGCGCAGCGCGAGATCGACCGCCTCGACGAGGTGTGGAACCGGTTCAAGAACCTCAAGGTCCAGGACCTCGAGGGCGACGAGCTGCTCTACCGCGAGCTGCGTGACCGCTTCGGCACGTACTTCGACGGCTCGATGGGTGCCGCGGCGCTGCAGAAGCGCCTGGAGTCCTTCGACCTCGAGGAGGAGGCCGAGCGCCTCCGCGAGATCATCCGCACCGGCAAGGGCCAGAAGAAGACCCGCGCCCTCAAGCGGCTGAAGGTCGTCTCCGCGTTCCTGCAGACCTCCAACAGCCCCAAGGGCATGGTCCTGGACTGTGTCCCGGTCATCCCGCCGGACCTGCGTCCGATGGTGCAGCTGGACGGTGGCCGCTTCGCGACCTCCGACCTGAACGACCTGTACCGCCGTGTCATCAACCGCAACAACCGCCTGAAGCGGCTTCTCGACCTCGGCGCGCCCGAGATCATCGTGAACAACGAGAAGCGCATGCTCCAGGAGGCCGTCGACGCGCTCTTCGACAACGGCCGTCGTGGCCGCCCGGTCACGGGACCCGGCAACCGTCCGCTGAAGTCCCTCAGCGACATGCTGAAGGGCAAGCAGGGTCGATTCCGTCAGAACCTGCTCGGCAAGCGTGTCGACTACTCGGCGCGTTCCGTCATCGTCGTCGGCCCGCAGCTGAAGCTGCACCAGTGCGGTCTGCCCAAGGCCATGGCGCTGGAGCTCTTCAAGCCGTTCGTGATGAAGCGCCTGGTCGACCTGAACCACGCGCAGAACATCAAGAGCGCCAAGCGCATGGTGGAGCGCGGCCGCACGGTCGTGTACGACGTCCTCGAAGAGGTCATCGCCGAGCACCCGGTTCTGCTGAACCGTGCTCCCACCCTGCACCGCCTCGGCATCCAGGCCTTCGAGCCGCAGCTGGTCGAGGGCAAGGCCATCCAGATCCACCCGCTCGTCTGCACCGCGTTCAACGCGGACTTCGACGGTGACCAGATGGCCGTGCACCTGCCGCTGTCCGCGGAGGCGCAGGCCGAGGCCCGCATCCTGATGCTGTCCTCGAACAACATCCTCAAGCCGGCCGACGGCCGTCCGGTGACGATGCCGACCCAGGACATGGTCCTCGGTCTGTTCTTCCTCACCACCGACGGCGAGCTGCGTGACACCAAGGGCGAGGGCCGTGCGTTCGGCTCCACGGCCGAGGCGATCATGGCGTTCGACGCCGGCGAGCTCGCGCTGCAGTCGCCGGTCGACATCCGCTTCCCGGTGGGCACCATCCCGCCGCGTGGCTGGACGCCGCCGGTGCGCGAGGAGGGCGAGCCCGAGTGGCAGCAGGGTGACTCGTTCCGCCTGCGCACCACCCTGGGCCGCGCGCTCTTCAACGAGCTGCTGCCCGAGGACTACCCGTTCGTCGACTACTCGGTGGGCAAGAAGCAGCTCTCCGAGATCGTCAACGACCTGGCCGAGCGCTACCCCAAGGTGATCGTGGCGGCGACGCTCGACAACCTGAAGGCGGCCGGCTTCTTCTGGGCGACCCGTTCCGGTGTCACCGTGGCCATCTCCGACGTCGTCGTTCCCGAGGCGAAGAAGGAGATCGTCCGCGGGTACGAGGCGCAGGACGAGAAGGTCCAGAAGCAGTACGAGCGCGGTCTGATCACCAAGGAAGAGCGCACGCAGGAGCTCATCGCGATCTGGACCAAGGCGACCAACGAGGTCGCCGAGGCGATGAACGAGAACTTCCCCAAGACGAACCCCATCTTCATGATGGTTGACTCGGGTGCCCGAGGAAACATGATGCAGATGCGGCAGATCGCCGGTATGCGTGGTCTGGTGTCGAACGCGAAGAACGAGACCATCCCGCGTCCGATCAAGGCGTCCTTCCGTGAGGGCCTGTCCGTGCTGGAGTACTTCATCTCCACGCACGGTGCCCGTAAGGGTCTGGCGGACACCGCCCTGCGTACCGCCGACTCGGGTTACCTCACCCGTCGTCTGGTCGACGTCTCCCAGGACGTCATCATCCGCGAGGAGGACTGCGGCACCGAGCGCGGCCTCAAGCTGGCCATCGCCGAGCGCGGCGCCGACGGCGTCCTGCGCAAGGCGGACAACGCCGAGACCAGCGTGTACGCGCGCTGCCTCGCCGAGGACATCGTCGTCGACGGCAAGGTGCTCGCCCCGGCGGGCGTCGACCTCGGTGACGTCCTCATCGACCAGCTGGTCGGCGCGGGCATCGAGGAGGTCAAGACCCGCTCGGTCCTGACCTGTGAGTCCGCCGTCGGCACCTGCGCGATGTGCTACGGCCGTTCGCTGGCCACCGGCAAGCTGGTCGACATCGGTGAGGCGGTCGGCATCATCGCCGCCCAGTCCATCGGTGAGCCCGGTACCCAGCTGACGATGCGTACCTTCCACACCGGTGGTGTGGCCGGTGACGACATCACCCAGGGTCTGCCCCGTGTCGTCGAGCTCTTCGAGGCTCGTACCCCGAAGGGTGTCGCCCCGATCTCCGAGGCCAACGGCCGCGTGCGGATCGAGGAGACCGAGAAGACCAAGAAGCTCGTCGTCACCCCGGACGACGGCAGCGACGAGACGGCGTTCCCGATCTCCAAGCGTGCCAAGGTCCTGGTCCGCGAGGGCGACCACGTCGAGGTGGGCCAGCAGCTCACCGTGGGTGCCACCAACCCGCACGACGTGCTGCGCATCCTGGGTCAGCGTGCCGTCCAGGTCCACCTGGTCGGCGAGGTCCAGAAGGTGTACAACTCGCAGGGTGTGTCGATCCACGACAAGCACATCGAGATCATCATCCGGCAGATGCTGCGCCGTGTGACGATCATCGAGTCGGGCGACGCGGAGCTGCTGCCCGGCGAGCTGGTCGAGCGCTCGAAGTTCGAGACCGAGAACCGTCGTGTGGTCCAGGAGGGCGGTCACCCGGCCTCCGGTCGTCCGCAGCTGATGGGTATCACCAAGGCCTCGCTGGCGACGGAATCCTGGCTGTCGGCCGCCTCCTTCCAGGAGACGACCCGAGTTCTGACGGACGCGGCGATCAACGCCAAGTCCGACAGCCTCATCGGCCTCAAGGAGAACGTCATCATCGGTAAGCTCATCCCGGCCGGTACGGGTCTGTCCCGCTACCGCAACATCCGGGTCGAGCCGACCGAGGAGGCCAAGGCCGCGATGTACTCGGCCGTCGGCTACGACGACATCGACTACTCGCCGTTCGGCACCGGCTCCGGCCAGGCCGTCCCGCTGGAGGACTACGACTACGGTCCGTACAACCAGTAAGCGAGCGTCCGCTTGAACCGAAGGGCGGTCACCCCGCACGGGTGACCGCCCTTCGGCGTGCTCGGCGCGGCCGGGAGGGAGCAGCCCCCCGGCGCACCACCGGACTACGGAATCCCCAACTCGAAGATCACGTAGTGCGCGTACCACCCCGACGCCACCGCCGTCGTCGTGAAGAACACCGCGAGGCTCGGCCACTTCAGCCGGCTCAGGGCGGCCGCCGGGGCGAGCAGCAGGGGGAAGGCGGGCAGCAGATAGCGGGAGGTGTTGCCGAACATCTGCTGGGTGCCGAGGACGGTCACGATGCCGGCCAGGGTGTAGGCCACCAGCACCAGCGGCGGCTTTCGGCGCAGCATCAGCGCGATCAGGAAGGGCAGCGCGATCACCACCTGGACGCCGAGCAGATCGGGCGTCGCGTAGGCGAAGAGATAGTCGCTGCGCCCGACGGCGACGTTGCCGAGGACGTCGCCCGTGTACGAGCCCCAGTCGAAGTAGTGCGCCCAGCCCTCGCGTTGAAGCGTGAAGTAGGCGGTCAGGTCGCCCATGCTCAGCCCGACCCAGGCGATGTAGGTGAGCAGCCCGAGGGGTGCCGCGATCATCGCGTAGAGCGGCCCGGCGACGCCGTGCTTCCGGCGGCGCTCCGGCCGTAGGAGCGTGACCAGGGCGGCCAGGCCCACCGCGCCGATGAGAGCGGCCGAGGTGGGCCGGTTCAGGCCCGCCAGGAAGACCAGGAGGCCCGCCGCCACCCAGCGGCCCCGCATCACGCTGTAGCAGGCCCAGGCCGCGATGGCGACGAACAGGGACTCCGAGTAGACCGCCCATTCGACGCCCGCCCCGGGCACGACCGCCCACAGCCCGGCGGCGATGACGCCCGCCCGCACTCCGGCCAGGGTCGAGACGACCGCGTAGATGCCTGCCGCGGCCACGAGCGAGGCCAGGACCGACACCAGGATCCCGGAGCCGAACAGACCGATCCCGGTGACCTCCGAGACGCCGCGGATCAGCCCGGGGTACAGCGGGAAGAAGGCGACGGAGTTCTGCTTGACCGTGAACAGCCCGCCCGGGGGCAGCGGTTCCAGCGGCTTCGGGTCGTACCCGTGGCCGGCGACCTGGAGGTACCACCAGCCGTCCCAGGTCCCGAGGACGTCCCACCAGTGCGCGCCGCCGCCGAAGCGCGGGTCCTTCGTGTGGTAGTCACCCGCGTGCTCCAGCAGCCAGGCGAATATGGTGAGCCCCACGAGCTTCGTCGCGCAGTACAGGACGAGCGGAGGCACGTAGGGGCGTGCTCCCGGTGGCAGGGCGAGCCGGCGGCTCGGGCGCGGACGTTCGGCCTGTTCGCCCGGCAGGGCGGAGTCCGCCTCGGTGTCTCTGGAAGCCGTGCTCATGCCCGCGATCCCCCTCGCCGACCGGCCGGGGCGGAGGTCGTCCCGCTGTCCGACGGTCGTGAATGTCAGCCGGCCGTGACGTGCCGGCTGGTCGTGAAGTGTCAGCGTCAAGATCACACAAGAGTCGCATGTGTGCGGCTGAAGCCTCGCACGTGCGGGGCGAAGGGGGGAGAAGGGGTGGCCGCAGAAGCGGATCCGACGTGCGGACTGTCCGTCGTCGTACCCATGTACAACGAGGTGGAGGCCCTGCCCGCGCTCGTCGGGCGGCTGCGCCCGGTCCTGGACGGCCTCGGTGAGCCGTACGAGCTCGTCGCGGTCGACGACGGCAGCAGTGACGGCACCGTCGAGCTGCTGGCGGCCTTCCGGCTCGGCTGGCCCGAACTGCGGGTGATCCGCCTGCGCCGCAACTCCGGCCACCAGGCCGCCCTCACCGCCGGCCTCGACCGCGCGGTCGGCGCCTACGTGGTCAGCCTCGACGCCGACCTCCAGGACCCGCCCGAGAAGATCCCCGAGATGCTGGCCCTGGCCCGCGCCGAGGAACTCGACATCGTCTATGGCGTCCGCGCCGACCGGGCCAGCGACAGCGGGTTCAAGCGGTGGACCGCCGGGCTCTACTACAGGGTCGTACGCCGCCTCGCCGGCCACACCGTGCCCGACCAGGCGGGTGACTTCCGGTTGCTGAGCCGGGGCGCCGTCGACGCGCTGAAGGCGCTGCCGGAGCAGCAGCGCGTCTACCGGCTGCTGGTGCCCTGGCTCGGCTTCCCCAGCGGACAGGTGGGCTACGAGCGCGCTCCCCGCACGGCCGGCCGGAGCAAGTACCCCCTCGGCCGGATGATCCGGCTCGCGGTCGACAGCGTCACCGGCTTCTCGGCGGCCCCGCTGCGGCTGGCCACCTGGCTCGGCGGCTTCGCCTTCCTGGTCTGCCTCGGGCTGATGGTGTACACGCTCAGTGCGCACCTCTTCGACCACACGGTGCCGGGCTGGACCTCCCTGTTCACCGGGGTGCTGTTCATCGGCGCGGTGCAGCTGATCTGTGTGGGGCTGCTGGGGGAGTACGTGGCCCGCATCTACACGGCCATACAGAACCGGCCGACCTACTTCGTGGGGCACGACACGGCACAGCTCGCGGAGGAGCCGGCACAGAGGTCCTGAGCGCGGGACGCGAGGAGGGTCCCCGGCACCGGGTGCGAGGAGCGTCCGCCGCGCCCGTCCCGAGTCGCGCCCTGCCGCCTTTTGTGATATTGGGTGGTTCGTCCGGAGGAATCCCAGGTCAAACCCGTACGGGAACCGCGCACCCAGGGCGCCGACCTTTTGTTTTGACCGGAGTCTGTGCGGTAGGTACGCTCAGACCTTGTGCCTGGGGTGTGCCCTGGCTCCTGTGCGTGCCTTCAACCGTATGGCGAGTCGTCACCGGCCACCGTAATCTGCGCCCTTTTCGCCTTGCGGCGAGAGTCTGCGGGTACGACACACCCGACCGCGTGGGTCGGCGAAGTTCCAGGTTAGCTTTACATTCGGCACACAGAAACCGGAGAAGTAGTGCCTACGATCCAGCAGCTGGTCCGTAAGGGCCGGCAGGACAAGGTCGAGAAGAACAAGACGCCCGCACTCGAGGGTTCCCCTCAGCGTCGTGGCGTCTGCACGCGTGTGTTCACGACCACCCCGAAGAAGCCGAACTCGGCCCTGCGTAAGGTCGCGCGTGTGCGTCTGACCAGCGGGATCGAGGTCACCGCTTACATTCCGGGTGAGGGACACAACCTGCAGGAGCACTCCATCGTGCTCGTGCGCGGCGGCCGTGTGAAGGACCTGCCGGGTGTTCGCTACAAGATCATCCGCGGCTCCCTCGACACCCAGGGTGTCAAGAACCGCAAGCAGGCCCGCAGCCGCTACGGCGCCAAGAAGGAGAAGTAAGAATGCCTCGTAAGGGCCCCGCCCCGAAGCGCCCGGTCATCATCGACCCGGTCTACGGTTCTCCTCTGGTGACCTCCCTCATCAACAAGGTGCTGCTGAACGGCAAGCGCTCCACCGCCGAGCGCATCGTGTACGGCGCCATGGAGGGCCTGCGCGAGAAGACCAGCAACGACCCGGTCATCACGCTGAAGCGCGCGCTGGAGAACATCAAGCCGACCCTCGAGGTCAAGTCCCGCCGTGTCGGTGGCGCCACGTACCAGGTTCCGATCGAGGTCAAGCCCGGTCGTGCCAACACCCTGGCGCTGCGCTGGCTCGTCGGTTACTCCCGCGCCCGTCGCGAGAAGACCATGACCGAGCGTCTGCTCAACGAACTCCTCGACGCCTCCAACGGCCTCGGTGCCGCTGTGAAGAAGCGCGAGGACACCCACAAGATGGCCGAGTCCAACAAGGCCTTCGCGCACTACCGCTGGTAGTCGCAGTCCACATCGAGACCGAGAGAAGACTGAAGCCTTATGGCTACCACTTCACTTGACCTGGCCAAGGTCCGCAACATCGGGATCATGGCCCACATCGACGCGGGCAAGACGACCACCACCGAGCGGATCCTGTTCTACACCGGTGTGTCGTACAAGATCGGTGAGGTCCACGACGGCGCCGCCACGATGGACTGGATGGAGCAGGAGCAGGAGCGTGGCATCACGATCACGTCTGCTGCGACCACCTGCCACTGGCCCCTCGAGGGCAGTGACTACACCATCAACATCATCGACACCCCGGGTCACGTCGACTTCACCGTCGAGGTGGAGCGCTCGCTGCGCGTGCTCGACGGTGCCGTGACGGTGTTCGACGGTGTCGCCGGTGTCGAGCCGCAGTCCGAGACGGTGTGGCGTCAGGCCGACCGTTACGGCGTGCCGCGCATCTGCTTCGTCAACAAGCTGGACCGTACCGGCGCCGAGTTCCACCGCTGCGTGGACATGATCTCGGACCGCCTGGGCGCCCAGCCGCTCGTCATGCAGCTCCCCATCGGTGCTGAGGCCGACTTCAAGGGCGTCGTGGACCTGGTCCGCATGAAGGCGCTCGTGTGGTCCGCCGAGGCGGCCAAGGGCGAGATGTACGACGTCGTCGACATCCCCGACACGCACACCGAGGCCGCCGAGGAGTGGCGCGGCAAGCTGGTCGAGGCCGTCGCGGAGAACGACGAAGAGATCATGGAGCTCTTCCTCGAGGGCCAGGAGCCCACCGAGGAGCAGCTGTACGCCGCGATCCGTCGCATCACCATCGCGTCCGGCAAGTCCAACGACATCACGGTCACCCCGGTGTTCTGTGGCACCGCGTTCAAGAACAAGGGTGTTCAGCCCCTGCTCGACGCGGTCGTCCGCTACCTCCCGACGCCGCTCGACGTCGAGGCCATCGAGGGCCACGACGTCAAGGACCCCGAGGTCGTCGTCAAGCGCAAGCCGTCGGACGAGGAGCCCCTCTCCGCGCTCGCGTTCAAGATCATGAGCGACCCGCACCTCGGCAAGCTCACCTTCGTCCGGGTTTACTCGGGCCGCCTGGAGTCCGGCTCTTCGGTGCTGAACTCCGTCAAGGGCAAGAAGGAGCGCATCGGCAAGATCTACCGCATGCACGCCAACAAGCGTGAGGAGATCGAGTCGGTGGGCGCCGGCGACATCGTCGCCGTCATGGGCCTGAAGCAGACCACCACCGGTGAGACGCTGGCCGACGACAAGAACCCGGTCATCCTGGAGTCCATGGACTTCCCGGCGCCGGTCATCCAGGTCGCCATCGAGCCCAAGTCGAAGGGTGACCAGGAGAAGCTGGGCGTCGCGATCCAGCGCCTGGCCGAGGAGGACCCGTCCTTCCAGGTTCACTCGGACGAGGAGACCGGCCAGACCATCATCGGTGGTATGGGCGAGCTGCACCTCGAGGTGCTGGTCGACCGTATGCGCCGTGAGTTCAAGGTCGAGGCCAACGTCGGCAAGCCGCAGGTCGCGTACCGCGAGACGATCCGCAAGGCCGTCGAGCGCGTGGACTACACCCACAAGAAGCAGACCGGTGGTACCGGTCAGTTCGCCAAGGTGCAGATCGCGATCGAGCCCATCGAGGGCGGCGACGCCTCGTACGAGTTCGTGAACAAGGTCACCGGTGGTCGTATCCCGAAGGAGTACATCCCTTCGGTCGACGCCGGTGCGCAGGAGGCCATGCAGTTCGGCATCCTGGCCGGCTACGAGATGACGGGCGTTCGCGTCATTCTTCTCGACGGTGCCTACCACGAGGTCGACTCCTCCGAGCTCGCCTTCAAGATCGCCGGTTCGCAGGCCTTCAAGGAGGCCGCGCGCAAGGCTTCGCCCGTGCTCCTGGAGCCGATGATGGCCGTCGAGGTCACCACGCCCGAGGACTACATGGGTGAGGTCATCGGCGACATCAACTCCCGCCGTGGTCAGATCCAGGCCATGGAGGAGCGGGCTGGTGCCCGCGTCGTGAAGGGCCTCGTGCCCCTGTCGGAGATGTTCGGCTACGTCGGCGACCTCCGTAGCAAGACGTCGGGTCGCGCAAGCTACTCGATGCAGTTCGACTCCTACGCCGAGGTTCCGCGGAACGTCGCCGAGGAGATCATCGCGAAGGCCAAGGGCGAGTAACGCACCGCGTTTCCACGCTTTAGGCTTGACTCCGGAGCCTCGTGGGGCAAACAACCGCAAACACGGATGTTTGCCCCGGGTTCCGGGACTTAACAGCAAAGATCACCTGGCGCCGATGAAGTAAGGCGTACAGAACCACTCCACAGGAGGACCCCAGTGGCGAAGGCGAAGTTCGAGCGGACTAAGCCGCACGTCAACATCGGCACCATCGGTCACATCGACCACGGTAAGACGACCCTCACGGCCGCCATTACCAAGGTGCTGCACGACGCGTACCCGGACCTGAACGAGGCCACCCCGTTCGACAACATCGACAAGGCGCCCGAAGAGCGTCAGCGCGGTATCACCATCTCCATCGCGCACGTCGAGTACCAGACCGAGGCGCGTCACTACGCCCACGTCGACTGCCCGGGGCACGCGGACTACATCAAGAACATGATCACCGGTGCCGCGCAGATGGACGGCGCGATCCTCGTGGTCGCCGCCACCGACGGCCCGATGCCGCAGACCAAGGAGCACGTGCTCCTGGCCCGCCAGGTCGGCGTTCCGTACATCGTCGTCGCCCTGAACAAGGCCGACATGGTGGACGACGAGGAGATCCTGGAGCTCGTCGAGCTCGAGGTCCGTGAGCTCCTCTCCGAGTACGAGTTCCCGGGCGACGACGTTCCGGTCGTCAAGGTCTCCGCCCTGAAGGCCCTCGAGGGCGAGAAGGAGTGGGTGGACTCCGTCCTCAACCTGATGAAGGCTGTCGACGAGGCCATCCCGCAGCCGGAGCGCGAGGTCGACAAGCCGTTCCTGATGCCGATCGAGGACGTCTTCACGATCACCGGTCGTGGCACCGTCGTCACCGGTCGTATCGAGCGCGGTGTCCTGAAGGTCAACGAGACCGTCGACATCATCGGCATCAAGACCGAGAAGACCACCACCACGGTCACCGGCATCGAGATGTTCCGCAAGCTGCTCGACGAGGGCCAGGCCGGTGAGAACGTCGGTCTGCTGCTCCGTGGCATCAAGCGCGAGGACGTCGAGCGCGGCCAGGTCATCATCAAGCCGGGCTCGGTCACCCCGCACACCGAGTTCGAGGCGCAGGCCTACATCCTGTCCAAGGACGAGGGTGGCCGCCACACGCCGTTCTTCAACAACTACCGTCCGCAGTTCTACTTCCGTACGACGGACGTGACGGGCGTTGTGACCCTCCCCGAGGGCACCGAGATGGTCATGCCGGGTGACAACACCGAGATGTCGGTGCAGCTCATCCAGCCCATCGCGATGGAAGAGGGCCTGAAGTTCGCCATCCGCGAGGGTGGCCGCACCGTGGGCGCCGGCCAGGTCACCAAGATCGTCAAGTAAGTTCCGCTTGCTTGAGGGTCACTGACTGACCTAGGAGAGGCTCGTACGACTTCGGTCGTACGGGCCTCTTCGTCGTCCCCGCACCTCGACGGAACCGCTTGTGCGGCCGCACGCGCCGCTCATGCATGGAACGCGTCACCCTGCACGGCCACGACGGCCCCAAGCCCGCCACGCACGAGCTGGGGCCCGACACGGACGACCGAGCCGGCTTCGGCGTGGCCTTGCGTCGTGCGTGATGGCGAGGCCGAGGGTGCGGAGCTGAAGATGCCACTGGAGGAGGCGCTCCTCCGGGCGAGATGGACCTGGCGCGGTGTGCCGTTCACGTTGTGATCGCACCCGCGTGCGGCCCTTCGGTTTGACCTACGTCACTCTCGGGGTATTCTCTCCGGCTCGATTGGCGGAGTACCCGCCCCATATGGCAGACTGTCCGAGTTGCTCGGTCGAGTGTTGATGCTGCACGTCTCCCGCCGGGAGGACCGGAAGCGAGTCCCACGGTACTCGTCGCCCTAACTGCCATTACGGCAGCACTGGGGCGGACGTACGGGAATCTTCCGGGAAGTGTGGGCGCGACACCGACCAGGCACCCGGTGGGCCCGCGTCAGCTGATTGACGCAGTCACCCTCGGCTTGCGGTTCCGGAAGGGCCGTGTGCATTCCCCGCAGGGATGTTCGGACAAGGGGCATCTGTGTCAGCGGGAGCGCGACACGCCCGACCGCGTGGGTCGGAGGGACGAGGGAAAACACCGGGTTCCAGAGCGTTACAGAGACAGGACTACTGAGTAGCCATGGCGGGACAGAAGATCCGCATCCGGCTCAAGGCCTACGACCACGAGGTCATCGACTCCTCGGCGAAGAAGATCGTCGAGACGGTGACCCGCACTGGTGCGTCGGTCGCGGGCCCGGTGCCGCTGCCCACTGAGAAGAACGTGTACTGCGTCATCAAGTCGCCGCACAAGTACAAGGACTCGCGCGAGCACTTCGAGATGCGCACGCACAAGCGCCTGATCGACATTCTCGACCCGACCCCCAAGACCGTTGACTCTCTGATGCGACTCGACCTCCCGGCCGGTGTCGACATCGAGATCAAGCTCTGAGGCTGGTGGGCTGAGAATGGCTAAGCAGATCAAGGGCATCCTGGGCGAGAAGCTCGGCATGACGCAGGTGTGGGACGAGAACAACCGTGTTGTTCCGGTCACCGTCGTCAAGGCCGGCCCCAACGTCGTGACCCAGGTTCGTACCAACGACGTCGACGGCTACGAGTCGGTCCAGATCGCCTTCGGCGAGATCGACCCGCGCAAGGTGAACAAGCCCCTCAAGGGCCACTTCGCCAAGGCCGACGTAACCCCGCGCCGCCACCTGGTGGAGCTCCGTACCTCCGACGCCAGCGAGTACACGCTGGGCCAGGAGATCACTGCCGAGGTCTTCGAGTCGGGCGTCAAGGTCGACGTCACCGCGAAGAGCAAGGGCAAGGGCTTCGCCGGTGTCATGAAGCGCCACAACTTCAAGGGTGGCAAGGCGTCCCACGGTGCCCACCGTGTGCACCGCATGCCCGGTTCCATCGGTGGCTGTGCCACCCCCGGCCGTGTCTTCAAGGGCATGCGCATGGCGGGTCGCATGGGCAACGAGCGGGTCACCACCCAGAACCTGACCGTCCACGCCGTTGACGCGGAGAAGGGTCTGCTGCTCATCAAGGGCGCGGTTCCTGGTCCGAACGGCGGCCTCGTCCTGGTCCGCACCGCGGCCAAGGGGGCCTGAGGTAACCGATGAGCACTGTTGACATCCTTTCGCCGGCGGGCGAGAAGGCCGGTTCCGTCGAGCTCCCCGCGGAGATCTTCGACGTTGAGAAGATCAGCATCCCGCTGATCCACCAGGTCGTCGTCGCGCAGCTGGCCGCTGCCCGCCAGGGCACGCACAAGACCAAGACCCGTGGCGAGGTCCGTGGTGGTGGCCGCAAGCCGTACCGCCAGAAGGGCACCGGTCGCGCCCGCCAGGGTTCGACGCGTGCGCCGCAGTTCGCCGGCGGTGGCGTCGTCCACGGCCCGCAGCCGCGTGACTACTCGCAGCGGACCCCGAAGAAGATGAAGGCGGCGGCCCTGCGCCACGCCCTCACCGACCGGGCGCGTCACAACCGCATCCACGTCGTCTCCGGCGTGGTCGAGGGCACGAACCCCAGCACCAAGGCCGCCAAGGGCCTGTTCGGCAAGATCTCGGAGCGCAAGAACCTGCTCCTGGTCGTCGAGCGCGCCGACGAGGCCGCGTGGCTGTCCGCCCGCAACCTGCCCCAGGTCCACATCCTGGAGCCGGGCCAGCTGAACACGTACGACGTTCTCGTCTCGGACGACGTGGTCTTCACCCAGGCCGCTTTCGAGTCCTTCGTGTCCGGCCCGAAGGCCAATGACACCGAAGGGAGCGAGGCCTGATGGCTATCCGTCACCCCGCTATCGCCTCGAAGGCCGCCAAGGCCGCCAAGGCCGCGCGCGTCGCCAAGGCGCGCCGCCACGCCACCGAGGGCAAGAACACCGTCGAGACCCCGCTGAGCAAGTCGTACACGGACCCCCGTGACGTCCTGCTGAAGCCGGTCGTCTCGGAGAAGAGCTACGCGCTCCTCGACGAGAACAAGTACACGTTCATCGTCGACCCGAACGCCAACAAGACCCAGATCAAGCAGGCCGTCCAGGCGGTCTTCGACGTCAAGGTCACCGGGGTCAACACGATCAACCGCCAGGGCAAGCGCAAGCGCACGAAGACCGGTTTCGGTCAGCGTGCGGGCAGCAAGCGCGCGATCGTGACCCTCGCTGAGGGCGACCGTATCGACATCTTCGGCGGTCCGACCGCGTAAGCGGGTCGGATCGTCCGATATCGGACGAGGACTGAGAAATGGGAATCCGCAAGTACAAGCCGACTACGCCGGGCCGTCGTGGCGCCAGCGTTGCCGACTTCGTCGAGGTCACGCGGTCCACGCCGGAGAAGTCGCTGGTCCGCCCTCTGCACAGCAAGGGCGGCCGTAACAACGCCGGTCGTGTGACCGTTCGCCACCAGGGTGGCGGACACAAGCGCGCCTACCGCGTGATCGACTTCCGTCGTCACGACAAGGACGGCGTGCCGGCGAAGGTCGCGCACATCGAGTACGACCCCAACCGCACCGCGCGCATCGCGCTGCTGCACTACGCCGACGGCGAGAAGCGCTACATCCTCGCCCCGCGCAACCTGCAGCAGGGTGACCGCGTCGAGAACGGTCCCGGGGCCGACATCAAGCCGGGCAACAACCTGGCCCTCCGCAACATCCCGGTCGGTACCACGATCCACGCGATCGAGCTCCGTCCCGGTGGCGGTGCCAAGTTCGCCCGCTCCGCCGGTGCCTCCGTGCAGCTGCTCGCGAAGGAGGGCTCGATGGCCCACCTGCGCATGCCGTCCGGTGAGATCCGCCTGGTCGACGTCCGCTGCCGCGCCACCATCGGTGAGGTCGGCAACGCCGAGCAGAGCAACATCAACTGGGGTAAGGCCGGCCGTAAGCGGTGGCTGGGCGTTCGCCCGACCGTCCGTGGTGTCGTGATGAACCCGGTTGACCACCCGCACGGTGGTGGTGAGGGCCGGACCTCCGGTGGTCGCCACCCTGTGTCCCCGTGGGGCAAGAAGGAAGGCCGTACTCGTTCGCCCAAGAAGGCGTCGAACAAGTACATCGTCCGCCGCCGCAAGACGAACAAGAAGCGCTAAGGACGGGTTGAGATGCCTCGTAGCCTGAAGAAGGGGCCCTTCGTCGACGACCACCTGATCAAGAAGGTGGACGCCCAGAACGAAGCCGGCACCAAGAACGTCATCAAGACCTGGTCCCGTCGCTCCATGATCGTCCCGGCCATGCTGGGCCACACGCTCGCGGTGCACAACGGCAAGACCCACATCCCGGTGTTCGTCACCGAGTCGATGGTCGGCCACAAGCTCGGCGAGTTCTCGCCGACCCGCACCTTCCGGGGCCACGTCAAGGACGACCGGAAGTCGAAGCGCCGCTAGTAGCGGATCGCATTCAGACACGTAAGTAACTGAGAGGGACAACCATGGAAGCCAGGGCCCAGGCGCGGTACATCCGCGTTACGCCCATGAAGGCCCGCCGCGTGGTGGACCTTATCCGTGGCATGGACGCCACGGAGGCTCAGGCTGTTCTGCGATTCGCTCCGCAGGCAGCCTCCGTGCCGGTCGGCAAGGTGCTCGACAGCGCCATCGCCAACGCCGCGCACAACTACGACCACACCGACGCCGACAGCCTCTTCATCTCCGAGGCCTACGTCGACGAGGGCCCGACCCTGAAGCGGTTCCGTCCGCGCGCCCAGGGCCGTGCCTACCGGATCCGCAAGCGGACCAGCCACATCACCGTGGTCGTCAGCAGCAAGGAAGGAACCCGGTAATGGGCCAGAAGGTAAACCCGCATGGGTTCCGGCTCGGTGTCACGACCGACTTCAAGTCGCGTTGGTACGCCGACAAGCTGTACAAGGACTACGTCAAGGAAGACGTCGCCATCCGTCGGATGATGACGTCCGGCATGGAGCGCGCCGGTATCTCGAAGGTTGAGATCGAGCGCACCCGTGACCGCGTGCGGGTGGACATCCACACCGCTCGTCCGGGCATCGTCATCGGCCGCCGTGGCGCCGAGGCCGACCGCATCCGCGGCGACCTCGAGAAGCTCACGGGCAAGCAGGTCCAGCTGAACATCCTCGAGGTCAAGAACCCCGAGACCGACGCTCAGCTGGTTGCCCAGGCCGTTGCCGAGCAGCTCTCCTCCCGCGTCTCCTTCCGTCGCGCCATGCGTAAGAGCATGCAGTCGGCGATGAAGGCCGGCGCCAAGGGCATCAAGATCCAGTGCGGTGGCCGCCTCGGCGGCGCCGAGATGTCCCGCTCGGAGTTCTACCGCGAGGGCCGCGTGCCCCTGCACACGCTCCGCGCGAACGTGGACTACGGCTTCTTCGAGGCCAAGACGACCTTCGGCCGCATCGGTGTGAAGGTCTGGATCTACAAGGGCGACGTCAAGAACATCGCCGAGGTCCGCGCCGAGAACGCTGCGGCCCGTGCGGGTAACCGCCCGGCCCGCGGTGGTGCCGACCGCCCGGCCCGTGGTGGCCGCGGTGGCGAGCGGCGCGGTCGCAAGCCGCAGCAGGCTGCCGGCTCCGAGGCCCCCAAGGCCGAGGCTCCCGCCGCCGCGCCGGCTGAGAGCACCGGAACGGAGGCCTGACCGAAATGCTGATCCCCCGTAGGGTCAAGCACCGCAAGCAGCACCACCCGAAGCGCAGCGGCATGGCCAAGGGCGGCACGCAGGTTGCGTTCGGCGAGTACGGCATCCAGGCGCTGACCCCGGCCTATGTCACGAACCGCCAGATCGAGGCGGCTCGTATCGCGATGACCCGCCACATCAAGCGTGGCGGCAAGGTCTGGATCAACATCTACCCGGACCGTCCGCTGACGAAGAAGCCGGCCGAGACCCGCATGGGTTCCGGTAAGGGTTCTCCGGAGTGGTGGATCGCCAACGTCAAGCCCGGACGCGTCATGTTCGAGCTGTCGTACCCCAACGAGAAGATTGCGCGTGAGGCCCTCACTCGTGCGGCCCACAAGCTGCCGATGAAGTGCCGGATCGTCAAGCGCGAGGCAGGTGAAGCGTGATGTCGGCCGGTACCAAGGCGTCCGAGCTGCGCGAGCTGGGCAACGAGGAGCTTCTGGGGAAGCTCCGCGAGGCCAAGGAAGAGCTGTTCAACCTCCGCTTCCAGGCGGCGACTGGCCAGCTCGAGAACCACGGCCGTCTGAAGGCGGTCCGCAAGGACATCGCGCGGATCTACACCCTGATGCGCGAGCGTGAGCTGGGCATCGAAACGGTGGAGAACGCCTGATGAGCGAGAAGAACGTGACTGAGAACGCAGAGGCCCGCGGCTTCCGCAAGACCCGTGAGGGTCTCGTCGTCAGCGACAAGATGGACAAGACTGTCGTCGTCGCTGTCGAGGACCGCGTCAAGCACGCGCTGTACGGCAAGGTCATCCGCCGTACGAACAAGCTCAAGGCGCACGACGAGCAGAACGCCGCGGGTGTCGGCGACCGCGTCCTCCTCATGGAGACCCGGCCGCTGTCCGCGACGAAGCGCTGGCGCGTCGTAGAGATCCTCGAGAAGGCGAAGTAACCAGCGGGGCTCAGGCCCTGCTGCCCCCGCCGGGGGGCTCCGCAGCGATGCGGCCCCCGGCGGTGGGCTTCACCTCAAGAGGCGTAAGTAATTCCTGCGAGGCACCCCTCGCAGGGCAGTTCCGCCAGGCTCTCCGGTTCAACTCCCGGAGGGAACCGGCAGACAAACAGGAGATAGACGTGATCCAGCAGGAGTCGCGACTGCGCGTCGCCGACAACACTGGTGCGAAGGAAATCCTTTGCATCCGTGTGCTCGGTGGCTCCGGTCGCCGCTACGCGGGCATCGGTGACGTCATCGTTGCCACCGTCAAGGACGCGATCCCCGGTGGCAACGTGAAGAAGGGTGACGTCGTCAAGGCGGTCATCGTTCGCACCGTCAAGGAGCGCCGCCGTCCGGACGGCTCGTACATCCGCTTCGACGAGAACGCCGCCGTCATTCTGAAGAACGACGGCGACCCTCGCGGCACCCGTATCTTCGGCCCGGTCGGCCGTGAGCTGCGCGAGAAGAAGTTCATGAAGATCATCTCGCTCGCGCCGGAGGTGCTGTAAGCATGAAGATCAAGAAGGGCGACCTGGTCCAGGTCATCACCGGTAAGGACAAGGGCAAGCAGGGCAAGGTCATCGCGGCCTACCCCCGCGAGGACCGTGTCCTGGTCGAGGGTGTCAACCGGGTCAAGAAGCACACCAAGGCCGGCCCGACCGCCAGCGGTTCCCAGGCCGGCGGCATCGTGACCACCGAGGCCCCGATCCACGTGTCCAACGTTCAGCTGGTCGTGGAGAAGGACGGTCAGAAGGTCGTCACGCGCGTCGGTTACCGCTTCGACGACGAAGGCAACAAGATCCGCGTTGCCAAGCGGACGGGTGAGGACATCTGATGGCTACCACCACCACTCCGCGTCTGAAGACGAAGTACCGCGAGGAGATCGCGGGCAAGATGCGTGACGAGTTCAAGTACGAGAACGTCATGCAGATCCCCGGTCTCGTCAAGATCGTGGTCAACATGGGTGTGGGCGACGCCGCCCGCGACTCCAAGCTGATCGAGGGCGCCATCCGCGACCTCACCACGATCACCGGCCAGAAGCCGCAGGTCACCAAGGCCCGCAAGTCCATCGCGCAGTTCAAGCTGCGTGAGGGTCAGCCGATCGGTGCCCACGTCACGCTTCGTGGCGACCGCATGTGGGAGTTCCTGGACCGCACCCTGTCGCTCGCGCTGCCGCGCATCCGCGACTTCCGCGGCCTGTCCCCCAAGCAGTTCGACGGCCGTGGCAACTACACCTTCGGTCTCACGGAGCAGGTCATGTTCCACGAGATCGACCAGGACAAGATCGACCGTACCCGGGGCATGGACATCACCGTGGTCACCACGGCGACCAACGACGCTGAGGGCCGCGCGCTCCTTCGTCACCTCGGCTTCCCGTTCAAGGAGGCGTGAGCGAGATGGCGAAGAAGGCTCTGATTGCCAAGGCTGCTCGCAAGCCCAAGTTCGGTGTGCGTGGCTACACCCGCTGCCAGCGCTGCGGCCGTCCGCACTCCGTGTACCGCAAGTTCGGCCTCTGCCGCGTGTGCCTTCGTGAGATGGCTCACCGTGGCGAGCTGCCGGGCGTGACCAAGAGCTCCTGGTAATCCCCGCTTTTTAGGGATTCCTGAAGCTCTCGGTAAGCATCTGGGTCGGCAGGGGCCCTTCTCCACATGCCGTAGGCTTGGGGGGTTGGGCGCCTGCTGCGCCCGTACGACTTACTACGCCGTAGGTCCACCGCGCCGCACCCGCCCCGTCTCGGATCGGGGAGAGGGATGGCGCACCAGGAAACCCCGGCGAGAGAGGCCGAAGGCCAATTCATGACCATGACTGATCCGATCGCAGACATGCTTACGCGTCTGCGGAACGCGAACTCGGCATACCACGACTCCGTGACGATGCCGGCATCGAAGATCAAGTCGCACATCGCGGAGATCCTCCAGCAGGAGGGCTTCATCACGGGCTGGAAGGTCGAGGACGCCGAGGTCGGCAAGAACCTCGTTCTCGAGCTGAAGTTCGGCCCGAACCGTGAGCGCTCCATCGCGGGCATCAAGCGGATCTCCAAGCCCGGTCTCCGGGTTTACGCGAAGTCCACCTCCCTGCCCAAGGTGCTGGGTGGCCTCGGCGTGGCGATCATCTCCACGTCCCACGGGCTCCTCACCGACAAGCAGGCCGGCAAGAAGGGCGTAGGCGGAGAAGTTCTCGCCTACGTCTGGTAACGGAAGGGAACGGAGGAAACAGCTATGTCGCGTATTGGCAAGCTCCCCATCACGGTTCCCGCCGGCGTGGACGTCACCATCGACGGCCAGACGGTCTCGGTCAAGGGTCCCAAGGGCTCGCTGACCCACACCGTCGTGGCGCCGATCGAGATCGCCAAGGGTGAGGACGGCGTTCTGAACGTCACCCGCCCCAACGACGAGCGTCAGAGCAAGGCCCTGCACGGCCTGTCCCGCACGCTGGTGGCGAACATGATCACCGGCGTGACCCAGGGTTACGTGAAGAAGCTCGAGATCAGTGGTGTCGGTTACCGCGTGACCGCCAAGGGTTCGAACCTCGAGTTCGCTCTCGGCTACAGCCACCCGATCGTCGTCGAGGCCCCCGAGGGCATCACCTTCAAGGTGGAGGCCCCCACCCGGTTCTCGGTCGAGGGCATCGACAAGCAGAAGGTCGGCGAGGTTGCGGCCAACATCCGCAAGCTGCGCAAGCCCGACCCGTACAAGGCCAAGGGCGTCAAGTACGAGGGCGAAGTCATCCGCCGCAAGGTCGGAAAGGCGGGTAAGTAAGCCATGGCATACGGGCAGAAGATCCTCAAGGGCGACGCCTACAAGCGCGCCGCGATCAAGCGCCGTCACATCCGGATTCGCAAGAACCTTTCCGGTACGGCGGAGCGTCCCCGTCTGGTCGTTACCCGCTCCAACCGCCACATCGTGGCGCAGGTGATCGACGACCTCAAGGGCCACACCCTGGCCTCCGCGTCCACCCTGGACGCGTCGGTCCGTGGCGGCGAGGGCGACAAGTCCGCGCAGGCCAAGCAGGTCGGCGCCCTGGTCGCCGAGCGTGCCAAGGCCGCCGGTGTCGAGGCTGTCGTGTTCGACCGTGGTGGCAACCAGTACGCCGGGCGCATCGCCGCCCTGGCGGACGCCGCCCGCGAAGCCGGTCTGAAGTTCTGAGCCGGTTCCGTAGCTAGCGGAAACAGAGAGAGGTAATTCCAATGGCTGGACCCCAGCGCCGCGGTGGCGGTGCCGGTGGCGGCGAGCGGCGGGACCGGAAGGGCCGTGACGGCGGCGCTGCTGCCGCCGAGAAGACCGCGTACGTTGAGCGCGTCGTCGCGATCAACCGTGTCGCCAAGGTTGTGAAGGGTGGTCGTCGCTTCAGCTTCACCGCGCTGGTCGTGGTGGGCGACGGTGACGGCACCGTGGGTGTCGGTTACGGCAAGGCCAAGGAGGTGCCGGCCGCCATCGCCAAGGGTGTTGAGGAGGCCAAGAAGCACTTCTTCAAGGTCCCCCGTATCCAGGGCACCATCCCGCACCCGATCCAGGGTGAGAAGGCTGCCGGCGTCGTGCTGCTCAAGCCCGCGTCCCCGGGTACCGGTGTTATCGCCGGTGGTCCGGTGCGTGCCGTGCTCGAGTGCGCCGGTATCCACGACATCCTGTCGAAGTCGCTCGGCTCCGACAACGCGATCAACATCGTGCACGCGACCGTGGCGGCCCTGAAGGGCCTGCAGCGTCCGGAGGAGGTCGCGGCCCGCCGTGGTCTGCCTCTCGAGGACGTCGCTCCCGCGGCTCTGCTGCGTGCGCGTGCCGGGGCGGGTGCGTGATGGCTCAGCTCAAGATCACGCAGGTCAAGTCCTACATCGGCAGCAAGCAGAACCACCGTGACACGCTGCGTTCCCTTGGTCTCAAGGGCATCAACACGCAGGTCGTCAAGGAGGACCGCCCCGAGTTCCGCGGCATGGTGCACACCGTCCGCCACCTCGTGACGGTCGAGGAGGTCGACTGATCATGGCGGAGCAGAACCCGCTCAAGATCCACAACCTCCGTCCCGCCCCGGGCGCCAAGACCGCCAAGACCCGTGTCGGTCGTGGTGAGGCGTCGAAGGGTAAGACGGCCGGTCGTGGTACCAAGGGTACGAAGGCCCGTTACCAGGTTCCGGAGCGCTTCGAGGGTGGCCAGATGCCGCTCCACATGCGTCTCCCGAAGCTGAAGGGTTTCAAGAACCCGTTCAAGACCGAGTTCCAGGTCGTGAACCTCGACAAGCTGGCCGCGCTCTACCCCGAGGGTGGCGAGGTCACGGTCGAGGGTCTGGTGGCCAAGGGTGCCGTTCGCAAGAACAGCCTCGTCAAGGTCCTCGGCCAGGGCGAGATCTCCGTGGCGCTGCAGGTGACGGTCGACGCCGTCTCCGGCTCCGCCAAGGAGAAGATCACCGCCGCCGGCGGTACGGTCACCGAGCTGGTCTGAGACCAACAGGTCGCTCGATGACGTAGACGATCCCGACCGGGGGTACCTCACAATGGGGTATCCCCGGTTGGTCGTTCCGGGGGAGGCAGTGTCGCCGGTAAGGTGGCCTGCACTGTTCCTTTTCTGTATCCGTCGAACCTCAAGACCGTCACCCTTGACGCAGTTGCGCGGGGGTCGCAGGAGGCACCGTGCTCACCGCGTTCGCCCGGGCGTTCAGGACGCCCGACCTGCGCAAGAAGCTGCTCTTCACGCTGGGCATCATCGTGGTCTACCGGGTCGGTACCCACATCCCGATCCCCGGCGTCAACTACAAGGCCGTCCAGACCTGCGTGAACGAGGCGTCCGGCAATCAGGGGCTCTTCGGTCTCGTCAACATGTTCAGCGGCGGCGCGCTGCTCCAGATCACGATCTTCGCGCTCGGGATCATGCCGTACATCACGGCGAGCATCATTCTTCAGCTGCTGACCGTGGTCATCCCGCGCCTGGAAGCCCTCAAGAAGGAGGGACAGGCCGGTACGGCGAAGATCACGCAGTACACGCGCTACCTGACCGTGGCGCTCGCCATCCTGCAGGGCACCGGCCTGGTGGCCACCGCCCGCAGCGGCGCGCTCTTCAACGGCTGCTCGGTCGCCCAGAGCATCGTCCCGGATCAGGCGATCTTCGCCACGATCACCATGGTCGTCTGCATGACCGCCGGTACGGCCGTCGTCATGTGGCTCGGTGAGCTGATCACCGACCGCGGCATCGGCAACGGCATGTCGATCCTGATGTTCATCTCGATCGCGGCCACCTTCCCGTCCGCGCTGTGGGCCATCAAGAAGCAGGGCTCGCTGGCCGGCGGCTGGATCGAGTTCGGCACCGTCATCCTGGTCGGCCTGGTGATGGTCGCTCTGGTCGTCTTCGTCGAGCAGGCCCAGCGACGCATCCCGGTGCAGTACGCGAAGCGCATGATCGGCCGTCGTTCCTACGGTGGGACGTCCACGTACATTCCGCTCAAGGTGAACCAGGCGGGTGTGATTCCTGTCATCTTCGCCTCGTCGCTGCTCTACATTCCGGCGCTCGTCGCGCAGTTCTCGGGCGGCAACTCGAGCTGGAAGCAGTGGATCTCGGCGAACCTGACCAAGGGCGACCACCCGATTTACATCACTCTGTACTTCTTGCTCATCGTTTTCTTCGCGTTCTTCTACGTGGCCATCTCGTTCAACCCCGAGGAAGTCGCGGACAACATGAAGAAGTATGGTGGCTTCATCCCGGGCATCCGGGCTGGCCGACCGACCGCTGAGTACCTCAGCTACGTGCTCAACCGGATCACCTGGCCGGGTTCGCTGTACCTGGGTCTGATCGCTCTCGTACCGACAATGGCGTTGGTCGGCTTCGGGGCAAGCCAGAACTTCCCGTTCGGTGGCACCAGCATCCTCATCATCGTGGGTGTCGGTCTCGAGACGGTGAAGCAGATCGAGAGCCAGCTCCAGCAGCGCAATTACGAAGGGTTCCTCCGCTGATGCGTATCGTCCTCGTCGGGCCACCTGGTGCCGGTAAGGGAACGCAAGCCGTCCGCCTCGCCGAGAAGCTGAAAATCCCGCACATCTCCACGGGCGACCTGTTCCGGGCCAACATCAGCCGTCAGACGGAGCTGGGCAAGCTGGCCAAGTCCTACATGGACGCCGGCAACCTCGTTCCGGACGAGGTGACCATCGCGATGGCCAAGGACCGGATGGAGCAGCCGGACGCCGAGGGCGGCTTCCTGCTCGACGGCTTCCCGCGCAATGTCTCGCAGGCCGAGGCGCTCGACGAGCTGCTCACGACCGAGGGCATCACGCTGGACGCGGTCCTGGACCTGGAGGTCCCCGAGGACGAGGTGGTCAAGCGGATCGCCGGCCGGCGTATCTGCCGCAACGACTCGTCGCACGTCTTCCACGTGACGTACAGCCCGGCGAAGCAGGAGGGCGTCTGCGACGTCTGCGGCGGCGAGCTGTACCAGCGCGACGACGACCGCGAGGAGACCGTCCGCACGCGGCTGGAGGTCTACCACACGCAGACCGAGCCGATCATCGACTACTACAAGGCGCAGGGCCTGGTCGTGACGATCTCCGCCCTGGGTCCGGTGGACGAGATCACGCAGCGGGCGCTGGAAGCGCTCAAGCGCGAGAAGGCCGAGAACAAGTAGATCGCGGTCCTTCCGGCCGCGGTGCCCCCTGGGGCGCCGCGGCCGTAGTGTTGTGTAGGTAACCCAGTCGACGTGACGAGTGACGGAGAGCGCAGGCCCCCATGGTGCAGATCAAGAGCCCCGAGCAGATCGCCAAGATGCGTGCGGCGGGGCTGGTCGTCGCAGCCATCCACGCGGCCACGCGCGAGGCCGCTGTGCCCGGTGCCAGCACCAAGGACCTGGACGAGGTCGCCCGCAAGGTGCTCGCCGAGCACGGCGCCAAGTCGAACTTCCTCGGCTACGGCGGCTTCCCGGCCACCATCTGCACCTCCGTGAACGACGTCGTCGTCCACGGCATCCCCTCCGACGACGTCATCCTCAAGGACGGCGACATCATCTCCATCGACTGCGGTGCGATCGTCGAGGGCTGGCACGGCGACGCCGCCTTCACGGCCTTCGTCGGCTCCGGTCACGCCCCGGAGCTGATCGAGCTCTCCCGGGTGACCGAGGAGTCGATGTGGGCCGGCATCGCGGCCATGAAGCAGGGCAACCGCCTGATCGACATCTCCAAGGCCATCGAGACGTACATCCGCCGTCAGCCGAGGCCCGGCGGCGGCAAGTACGGGATCATCGAGGACTACGGCGGCCACGGCATCGGCACCGA
The DNA here is from genome assembly GCF_053595235.1 of Streptomyces sp. NPDC002520. Classification (NCBI taxonomy): domain Bacteria; kingdom Bacillati; phylum Actinomycetota; class Actinomycetes; order Kitasatosporales; family Streptomycetaceae; genus Streptomyces; species Streptomyces sp. NPDC002520. The sequence continues at coordinate 84,518 of NZ_JBSFXG010000037.1, forward strand.
GATGCACATGGACCCGCACCTGCTGAACTACGTGGACCGCCGCCGCGGCAAGGGCCCCAAGCTGGTTCCCGGCTTCTGCCTCGCCATCGAGCCGATGGTCTCCCTCGGCACCCCGCGCACCGAGGTCCTCGAGGACGACTGGACCGTCATCACGACGGACGGCACCTGGTCCTCCCACTGGGAGCACTCCGTCGCCCTCACCGAGCAGGGCCCCCTGGTGCTGACCGCCCCCGACGGCGGCAAGGCCAAGCTCGCGGAATACGGCATCACGGCTGCCCCGGACCCGCTCGGTTGATGGGGGCCCCCGCCACCACCGTCAGTCGGAGGCCGGCGCAGCCGATCGAAGCCTGTGAGGCGCCCCCGGCGCCGAGCCCGCGAGAGCGGCGTCAAGGATAGGTCGGCGGCCGGGCGAAGCTCGCCGAGCACGGCATCACGGCCGCCCCCGATCCGCTGGCATGAGTGCGGTCCCGCTTGCATAGGGATCACCGGCGTGGGGCAGACTCTCTCGATTCGTGTTTCCGGGTGCGCTGACGTAGACTGACTCGTCGGCTCTCGTGCACCCGCATGTCCGCATGCGCTCGCACTCGCCCCCTCGGGGTGAGGAAGAGAGTCGATCAAGGTAGTCGATTCGAAGGGCGAAGCGTGGCCAAGAAGCAAGGTGCCATCGAGATCGAGGGCACTGTCGTCGAGTCTCTTCCGAACGCCATGTTCAGGGTCGAGCTCCAGAACGGCCACCAGGTTCTGGCACACATCAGCGGCAAGATGCGTATGCACTACATCCGCATCCTCCCTGACGACCGGGTCGTGGTGGAGCTGTCTCCGTACGACCTGACGCGTGGCCGGATCGTCTACCGGTACAAGTAGATCTTGCCCGCATCCCGCTGCGGCGGGGTGGTGGCACTGACCCGGAGAACCTCAATCCCATGAAGGTCAAGCCGAGCGTCAAGAAGATCTGCGACAAGTGCAGGGTGATCCGCCGTCACGGCCGGGTCATGGTCATCTGCGAGAACCCGCGCCACAAGCAGCGCCAGGGCTGACGCAGGACCGATCCCTCTGCACCCGCAGAGATTCGCGCGACGCAAGCTGAATATGTTCATACGCAGAGCCCGAGCCATCCAGCTCGACACCCCCGGTTCGGAGGCCGGGGACCCGGTTCGTACCTCATACGGCGGCCGGGAGTCGGCTCTGCGGAAGACCTCCGAAGATCACCAGGAGCCATTGAATGGCACGCGTTTCCGGTGTCGACATCCCGCGCGAAAAGCGCGTGGAGATCGCCCTCACCTACGTGTTCGGCATCGGCCGGACCCTCTCGCAGGAGACGCTGGCTGCGACCGGCGTCGACCCGAACACCCGCGTTCGCGACCTCTCCGAGGAGCAGCTCGTCGCGATCCGCGAGTACGTCGACAACAACATCAAGACCGAGGGTGACCTCCGTCGTGAGATCCAGGCCGACATCCGCCGCAAGGTGGAGATCGGTACCTACCAGGGTCTGCGGCACCGCCGCGGTCTGCCCGTCCGCGGTCAGCGCACCAGCACCAACGCCCGTACCCGCAAGGGCCCGCGTCGCGCCATCGCCGGCAAGAAGAAGCCGGGCAAGAAGTAGTCCGCAGCGGACACCTGTCCACGGTCTTCGCTGTAGGACCGACCACCTCCCGTAGGAGTTTGTAGATGCCCCCCAAGGGTCGTCAGGGCGCTGCCAAGAAGGTGCGCCGCAAGGAAAAGAAGAACGTCGCTCACGGCCACGCGCACATCAAGAGCACGTTCAACAACACGATCGTCTCCATCACGGACCCGTCCGGCAACGTGATCTCCTGGGCCTCCGCCGGCCACGTCGGCTTCAAGGGCTCCCGGAAGTCCACGCCGTTCGCCGCGCAGATGGCCGCCGAGTCGGCTGCCCGCCGCGCTCAGGAGCACGGCATGCGCAAGGTCGACGTGTTCGTGAAGGGCCCGGGTTCCGGTCGTGAGACCGCGATCCGCTCCCTGCAGGCCACGGGCCTCGAGGTCGGCTCCATCCAGGACGTCACCCCGACCCCGCACAACGGCTGCCGCCCGCCGAAGCGTCGTCGCGTCTGACGCTCGGTCGCGCTGAGGATTCGGGCGGTACGGCTCCGTGAGGGGCTGTATCGCCCGTACCCTTGCAGTACCCGCACTTCACGCGTGCGGTTTTCCGTCGGACGTCAAATAGCGGGCGTCCACGAAAGAAGGATCTGATCCACACATGCTGATCGCTCAGCGTCCCTCGTTGACCGAAGAGGTCGTCGACGAGTTCCGCTCCCGGTTCGTGATCGAGCCGCTGGAGCCGGGCTTCGGCTACACCCTCGGCAACTCCCTTCGTCGCACCCTTCTGTCGTCGATTCCCGGTGCTGCTGTCACCAGCATCCGTATCGACGGTGTCCTGCACGAGTTCACCACCGTGCCGGGCGTCAAGGAGGACGTGACCGACCTGATCCTCAACATCAAGCAGCTGGTCGTCTCCTCGGAGCACGACGAGCCGGTCGTGATGTACCTGCGCAAGCAGGGGCCGGGTCTGGTCACCGCCGCCGACATCGCGCCGCCGGCGGGTGTCGAGGTGCACAACCCCGACCTGGTCCTCGCCACGCTCAACGGCAAGGGCAA
>NZ_JBSFXG010000038.1:0-87078 GCF_053595235.1 Streptomyces sp. NPDC002520
GTCGCCGACGCCCGCCTCTTCGAGCAGCTGCTTGAAGCCGGGCCGGTGCAGCGACAGGACGCGGCTGGACGTCGCCGGGTCCTCGTAGACCGGGGTCGCCCGACACCAACCTCCTTGTTCCGTCGACGGGTTGAAATCCCGTGAGTCCCAAACACACGGCGGGAAACGGCCTCCTGACTTTGCCTCATTTTCCGCGTCCGGCACGCACAATCCGTCCGCCCCAGAGGGCGCGGCCTCTGCGCGCGGGCGGCGGTGAAAACGTAAGCTGTGCCACGTCACAGGGACCGGGCAGCGGGGATGAACATGGCGATGATGCGCCTGAGGCGCGAGGACCCGCGTGCCGTCGGCTCGTTCAGGCTTCACCGACGGCTCGGCGCGGGCGGGATGGGCGTGGTCTACCTCGGCTCCGACAAGAAGGGGCAGCGGGTCGCGCTCAAGGTGATCCGGCCCGATCTCGCGGAGGACCAGGAGTTCCGCTCGCGTTTCGCCCGTGAGGTCTCGGCGGCCCGGCGCATCCGGGGCGGCTGTACGGCACGGCTGGTCGCGGCGGACCTGGAGGCGGAGCGGCCCTGGTTCGCGACGCAGTACGTGCCCGGCCCCTCCTTGCACGACAAGGTCGCCGACGAGGGCCCGCTCGTCGCGGCCGAGGCGGCGGCGATCGGCGCGGCCCTGTCCGAGGGACTCGTCGCCGTGCACGAGGCCGGTGTCGTCCACCGGGATCTCAAGCCGTCCAACATCCTGCTGTCCCCCAAGGGACCGCGGATCATCGACTTCGGCATCGCCTGGGCCACCGGCGCCTCCACGCTCACCCACGTCGGCACGGCCGTCGGCTCCCCCGGCTTCCTCGCCCCCGAGCAGGTGCGCGGCGCGGCCGTCACCCCGGCGACGGACGTCTTCTCGCTGGGCGCGACCCTCGCCTACGCCTCGACCGGTGACTCGCCCTTCGGGCACGGCAGTTCCGAGGTGATGCTGTACCGCGTGGTGCACGAGGAGCCGCAGCTGCACGGCGTACCGGACGCGCTCGCCCCGCTCGTGCAGGCCTGTCTGGCCAAGGACCCCGACGACCGGCCCAGCACGCTCCAACTGTCGCTGCGGCTCAAGGAGATCGCCGCCCGCGAGGCCCACGGCCTGAGTGAGGCCCGGCCCCCCTCGCCCCGCACGGCGGAGGCGGACCGGCCCACCGGGCGGCTCGTCGACACCTACCCCGAGCAACAGCGCACCCAGCGGCGGACCGCCCCCGGCACTCCGGTGCCGCGCGGTGCCGCGCCCGCCCGGGGGCCGGTGCCCTCTCGGGGCGGCAGCGGCTCACGTCCCGCGGGCGCCGCCTCGCGCCCCGGCACGGCCCGCCCCACCCCGACTCCGCGTGGCGCCGCCCCGCGCTCCGGCAGCGGGAGCCGGCCCGCTCCGCGCGTCGGCGACGGGCGTCCGGCACCGCGGGCGACGGGGACCGGTCGGCGGCCGGCCAATCCTCGGCTGCTGCGCCAACGGCTGTTCGTGTTCGTGGTGGTGACGCTGCTGGTGGCGCTGGGTATCGCGGTGGCGCAGGGCTGCCAGGGTCCGGCGCGCGGGCTCGGCGGCGAGGACCGCGGCGGCCGTGTCGTACACGGGCGGATGCTCGTACGGCCGGGCGTCCCCCTGCTGGACGCCGGCGCACCGATGTCTCAGCGGTACGGGCCGACGCCGCGGACCGGCTCCGGCACCACGCCGGGCGCCACCTCCTGGACGTGACGCGGGTACCGCGACCGAGGCCGGTCCCGGAACGTGACGCCCGGGAGCCGGCTCAGGACTCCGGCCGGCCCGTGGCCACCGCGTAGAAGGCCACCGCGGCCGCCGCGCCCACGTTGAGCGAGTCGACGCCGTGGGACATCGGGATGCGTACCCATTCGTCGGCCGCGACCAGGGCCTGGGTGGACAGTCCGTCGCCCTCGGCGCCGAGCATCAGGGCGACCCGGTCCATCTTGTGCGGGGCCGCCTCGTCGAGGGAGCGGGCCTTCTCGTCCGGGGTGAGCGCGAGGAGCGTGAAGCCCGCCTCGCGAACCGATTCCAGCCCCTTCGGCCAGGTCTCCAGACGGGCGTAGGGCACGGAGAACACCGCGCCCATGGAGACCTTGACGCTACGGCGGTACAGCGGGTCGGCGCAGTCCGGCGAGAGCAGCACCGCGTCCATGCCGAGGGCCGCCGCGGAACGGAAGATCGCGCCGATGTTGGTGTGGTCGTTGACCGACTCCATAACCACCACCCGGCGGGCGGAGCGCAGCAGCTCGGCCGCCGTCGGCAACGGCTTGCGCTGCATGGAGGCGAGGGCGCCGCGGTGCACGTGGTAACCGGTGACCTGCTCGGCGAGTTCCGGGCTCACCGCGTACACGGGTGCCGGGAGTTCGTCGATGACGTCGCGCATGACGTCGACCCACTTGGCCGAGAGCAGCATGGAACGCATCTCGTAGCCGGCGTCCTTGGCTCTGCGGATGACCTTCTCGCCCTCGGCGATGAACAGCCCCTCGGCGGGCTCGCGCTTGCGGCGCAGCTCGACGTCGGTCAGGCCCGTGTAGTCGCGCAGGCGCGGGTCGTCGGGATCCTCGATGGTGATGAGATCGGCCACAGGGTGATACTGCCTTGTCCTGGGTGTGGTGCCAACGGCTGGGAACGGTCGTGTTACTCGGGGTTACGCGCCGACCCCGCCGGCACGGACACACGCATCAAGCCACGGGCGTCGGCCCGACGTTCACGACCGGGCCGACGACGATGACCGCGGGGGGCTTCACGTCCTTCGCCCGTACGGTCTCGGCGACCGTGGCGAGAGTGGCGTCGACGCGGCGCTGCGCCGCCGTCGTGCCCTCCTGGATCAGGGCGACGGGGGTCTCGGGGGACTTTCCGTGCGCGACGAGCGTCTCGGCGATCTTCCCGATCTTGTCGACGCCCATGAGGATCACGAGCGTTCCGGTGAGCTTCGCCAGCGACGGCCAGTCGGCCAGGGAGCGCTCGTCGTCGGGGGCGACATGGCCGCTGACGACCGTGAACTCGTGGGCGACGCCCCGGTGGGTGACGGGGATGCCGGCTGCGCCCGGCACCGAGATCGAGCTGGAGATGCCGGGGACGACGGTGCACGGGATGCCGGCCTCGGCGAGCGCCTGGACCTCCTCCATGCCCCGGCCGAAGACGAAGGGGTCGCCGCCCTTGAGCCGTACGACCGACTTGCCCTGCTTGGCGTGCTCGATGAGCGCGTTGTTGATGGCCTCCTGGGCCATGTACCGGCCGTAGGGGATCTTCGCGGCGTCGATGACCTCGACGTGCGGCGGCAGTTCGGCGAGCAGGTCGCGCGGGCCGAGGCGGTCGGCGATGACGACGTCGGCCTCGGCGAGCAGGCGGCGGCCGCGCACGGTGATGAGGTCCGGGTCGCCGGGGCCGCCGCCGACCAGGGCCACGCCGGGCGTGCGGGTGCGGTGGTGCGGGGCGACCAGGGTGCCGTCGCGCAGGCCCTCCACGACCGCGTCCCGGATGGCGGCGGTGTGGCGCGGGTCGCGGCCGCGCGCGTCCGTGGTGAGGACGGCGACGGTCACGCCCTCGCTGGTCCCGGTGGCCGGGGTCCAGGCCGTCGCCCGGTCGGCGTCGTCGGAGCGGACGCACCAGACACGATGGTGCTCGGCCTCGGCGGAGGCCTGGGCGTTGGCGACGGGGTCGCTGGTGGCGATGAGGGCGTACCAGGCGGCGCTGAGGTCGCCCTCGGCGTAGGGGCGCCGCGCCCAGGTGATCTCGCCCGCGTCCGCAATCGCCTCCACGGAGGGGGTCGCCTGCGGGGACACGAGGAAGATGTCGGCGCCGGCCGCGATCAGTGCCGGGAGGCGGCGCTGGGCGACCTGGCCGCCGCCGAGGACGACCACGCGGCGGCCGGAGAGGCGGAGACCTACGGGGTAGGCGGGGTGTTCGGCCATGGCTGTGCGGCTCCTGGTGTGGCGGCGGGAGGATGGCCCTGACGTGCGGATTTTACGTCCAGGTCAGGAAGGGCGGCTCAGGTGTCCGGTGGCTGAGCAGGGGGCCGGGCGCCGGGCTGCGGGCGGTTGTGCCCGAACTCCCCCGCTCCCGGCTTCGCTCGATGAGGACCCCCGTCGCCGTGCCGAACGCCTGCCCGCGAACGGCGCGAACGTGGCACACCGGCACGGGACCGGCCACCGCCGTCCCGGAGCCTCTGCCCGCAACGGCGGCACGACCGCAAGGAGCCCGGAACCGCTGTCCCGGACCCCTTGCGCCGGCCACTACTTCTCGGTGACCCCGGCGGAATCGAACGTCGCCACCTCGTGCATCGCTCTCGCGGTGCTCTGGACCAGGGGCAGCGCAAGCAGCGCGCCCGTGCCCTCGCCGAGACGGAGGTCCAGGTCGACCAGGGGGCGCAGGCCCAGCTTGTTGAGGGCCGCGACGTGGCCGGGCTCGGCGCTGCGGTGGCCGGCGATGCAGGCCGCGAGGACCTCGGGGGCGATCGCACGGGCGACCAGCGCCGCGGCGCCGGCGCTGACGCCGTCCAGGATCACCGGCGTACGCAGGGAGGCGCCGCCGAGGAGCAGGCCGACCATGGCCGCGTGCTCGAAGCCGCCGATGGCCGCGAGGACGCCGATGGGGTCGGCCGGGTCCGGCTGGTGCAGTTCGAGGGCGCGGCGGACGACCTCGGTCTTGCGGGCGAGCGTCTCGTCGTTGATGCCCGTGCCCCGGCCGGTCACCTCCGCCGGGTCGGTGCCCGTGAAGACGGAGATCAGCGCGGCGGACGCGGTCGTGTTGGCGATGCCCATCTCACCGGTGAGCAGCGCCTTGTTGCCGGCGGCCACCAGGTCACGGGCGGTCTCGATGCCGACCTCGATGGCCGCCTTGGCCTCCTCGCGGGTCATCGCGGGACCGGCGGTCATGTCGGACGTGCCGCCGCGGATCTTGCGGGGCAGCAGCCCCGGGGTGGCGGGCAGGTCGGCGGCGACACCGACGTCGACGACGCAGACCTCGGCGCCGACCTGGCCGGCGAAGGCGTTGCAGACCGCTCCCCCGCCCAGGAAGTTCGCCACCATCTGGGCGGTGACCTCCTGCGGCCAGGGGGTGACGCCCTGGGCGTGCACGCCGTGGTCACCGGCGAAGATCGCGACGGCGGCGGGCTCCGGGATCGGCGGCGGGCACTGCCGGGAAAGACCGGACAGCTGCGCGGAGATGATCTCCAGCATGCCGAGCGCGCCGGCCGGCTTGGTCATGCGCTTCTGGCGCTCCCAGGCCTCACCGAGGGCCTTGGCGTCGAGCGGGCGGATCTGGGCGACGGTCTCGGCAAGCAGGTCGTGGGGTTCCTCTCCGGGAAGGGCGCGGCGCCCGTATGTCTCTTCGTGCACCACCCACGACAGCGGGCGTCGCTTGGACCAGCCGGCCTGCATCAGCTCGGGCTCGTCCGGGAACTCGTCGACGTACCCGACGCACAGGTAGGCGATGACCTCCAGGTGCTCGGGCAGGCCGAGGGCACGGACCATCTCGCGCTCGTCGAAGAAGCTGACCCAGCCGACGCCGAGGCCCTCGGCGCGGGCGGCGAGCCAGAGGTTCTCCACGGCGAGCGCGGCGGAGTACGGCGCCATCTGCGGCTGGGTGTGCCGGCCGAGGGTGTGGCGGCCGCCGCGGGTCGGGTCCGCGGTGACGACGATGTTGACCGGGGTGTCGAGGATGGCCTCGATCTTCAGTTCCTTGAACTGCTTCGCCCGGCCCTTGGGCAGCGACTTCGCGTACGCGTCGCGCTGACGCATCGCCAGTTCGTGCATCGTGCGCCGGGTGTCGGCGGACCGGATGACGACGAAGTCCCAGGGCTGCGAGTGGCCCACCGAGGGCGCCGTGTGGGCCGCCTCCAGGACGCGCAGCAGCACCTCGTGCGGGATCGGGTCGCCGCGGAAGCCGTTGCGGATGTCGCGGCGCTCGCGCATGACCTTCAGGACGGCCTCGCGCTCGACGTCGTCGTACGCGGGCGCGGCAGGTCCGGTGGACCGGCGTGCCTCGTCCACCGGTTCCGGGTCTTCTTCCTGGTCGGCGGCCCTGGTCTCCAGGTCCTCCGCGCTCTGTGCGACGTCGGGGGCGGGCTCGGCCTCCGGCGCGCCCGGCGCCACCGGTTCGGCCTCGCGGGGCGCCGGCACGGAAGGCGCGGGTACCGAGGACGCGGGCACGGTCGCCACGGGCCCCTGCGGCGCGCCGTCCTGCTCGTCCGTCGGCAGGATCAGCGGCTGCGGCGGGGTCGGGGCAAGGTGCGGGGTGGTGGGTACGGAACCGTCCACGGGCACGAACTGCCCGAGCGGCTGCTCCGCCCGCGGCTCCAGCGGAACGCTGGAGGGCAGCGGGTCGGCCGCACCGGCGAGGACCTGCGGCACGGGAAGGCCGGGGTGCCCGGCGGCCGCGATCGCCCCGGACCCCGACACGGCCTCACCGGTGGGCTGCACGGGCGCGGCCTCGACAGCCTCGACCTGCGGGGTGGCCGGGGCAGCGGAGGTGGCGGGGGCTGTGGAGGCGACGGCAGCAGCGGTGGCCGGGGCCGGGACGGTGGTGAGCACCTGCCCGCCCTGGGTGTCCTGTGCCGGGGTCTGAGCCTGCGACTGAGGCTGAGGCTCCGGATGGGCCTGGGATTCCGGGTGGACCTGCGGTTCTGGGTGGGCCTGGGGTTCCGGGTGAACCTGCGGTTCCGGGTGGGACTGCGGTTCCGGGTGGGACTGCGGTTCTGGGTGGGACTGCACAGCGGTCATGATCTCACCGTCGTGCGGGACGGGGGCCGTGAGCTGCGGACCCTGGTTCTGCGGGAGGGCCGGCTCGGGGGCCGGGGCCGCGTCGGGGACCGTGGGGGTGCCGTCCGCGGGAGAGCCGTCACCGACGGGCGGGACGGGTACGGCGACGGGGGCCGGGGCGGCGAGGACTTCGGCTTCCGGGGCGGGCGTCACGGGGGCGGTGGACTCGGGGGCCGCCGCGGATTCCGGGACCGCTGCCGGTTCCTGAGCCGCTGCCGCTGCCGGTTCCGGGGCCGCACCGGGCTCGGTGGCCTCGGGGACCTGGGGAGCTTCGGGCGCCTGGGGAACGTCAGCGGCCTGCGCCTCGTCGGTGGCGGGGCCTGCCTGGGGCGTCGGCACCGGGGCGGTGACCGCCACGGCTTCGGGCGTCGGCTCAGCGGCCGGCGCGGGGACTGCGACGACCGGCTGCGCCGCTACGACGCCGGAGGCGTGCGGGCCTGCCTGCGCGGGAATAAGGCCGGCGATCTCGGCGGGAGCCTGTGCGGCGATGGCGTCGGCAGCCTGCGGCGCAGCCTCGACAGCAAGGGCGTCGGCGGCTGCGGCCTGCACGCCGACAGCCTCGGCGCTCTCGACCTCGCCCGGCGCGGCCACGGCACCCTGCTCGACGACAGCAGCGGCGGCGGCGTCGGCGCTCGCCTCCTCGACCGGGGCCGTACCGACGACCGCGGCGACGCGCTGGGGCTGCGACGCCTCGGCGATCTGCGCACCGTCGACCGGCTGCGCGGACCCGTCCGCCAGGACGGCCTCGCTCCACTGCACCACGTTCTGCTGCACTGCGTCCTGTTGCACGGTCTCGACGGGCTGGGCGGACTCAGCCGCCTCGACCGCCTCGACCGGCGCCACGACCGCGACGGGCTCGACCGCCACGGCCTGCGGCTCCTGGACGGGAGCGTCCTGCCCCGGGACGACCTCCACCGGCGTCTCCTGAACCGGAGTCACCAGGCCTGCTCCGCCCGGGACAGCCATGTCCGCCGGCCGCGCACCGTCGGCCTCGCCCGGCACCGCCGCCTCGGCCTCGCCCGGCACGGCCGCATCCTGAGCCACGACCCCGCCCGCGAGGTGAGCGGCGTCGACGGCGTACACCCCGTCGTGACCGTGCACGGCCTGCACACCGTCGTGGCCGTGGACGACCGTGCTCAGGGCCTGACCCTGCACCCCCGCCTGCGCGGCAACGCCGGTCACGCCGGCCTGCGCCGCGCCGGCCCCGTCACCCCACGGTTCACCCAGGACCTCACCCACCGGGCCAACCGTTTCCGCTGCCCGGGCCATGGTGCCGGCCTGACCCTCGGCGGCCGGGGTCGCGCCCCAAGGGGCCGCGTTCTGCGGGGCCATGTCGCGCAGCGGCTGGACGTCGAGGTACTCGGGCCCGGTGGTGGGCGGTCCCGGCTGACGCACCGGCGCCCCGGCGGGGCCGCGGTCGGCGAGGGAGCGGACCGGGCTCGCGGAGGCGTCGGGGATCGGCGGGCCGAGGTGCAGCGGACGGCGCGACGGCTGCGCGGCCGTGGCCGGATCCTGCGGGGCCGAGAGGATGGGTGACGGAGTGACGGAGACCGGGCCCGACTCGGGCAGTCGTACGCCGCTCAGGTCGACGGAGCCGCTGTCCCGGCCGGCCGTCTCGTGCGGTCCCGGCTCGTGGACGGTCTCGACGACCGGTTCCGGGGCGGGCGGCGGCACTTCGTTGCCCCACGCGCCCTGGGCACCCGGCAGCAACAGGTCTTCGTCTTCGGCGGGCGCCTCGGCGAGGAAGGTGTACGCACCGTGCGCGGGAACGCCCGGCTGTTCCACCATGCCTGCGCTCTCCGGCAGCCCCTCGCCCGGGACCTGGCCGGTGTCCGTCATGCGTACCCCTCGCCCATCGGTTAGTGCTTCTACGACCAGCTCACCCGGAACGGCGCACCGACCGCCCGTAGTGAAGAACGAGCGTCCGTGCCCAGCGGCACGAACGACCCGCCGGAAAAGGCGACAAAGCCATTCAGTGGCATTGTCCCGGCCGTTCCGCCATCGCGACAGCATGATCCGGGACAGTCCGCTGTGGACTGCGCCACTTTGCGCGCGTCCTCCGGTTACGCCGTACCACACCCACCCCAAAACGGGCACGTTTTCCGGACATTGGCGAACGAATTTCCGGGCCACCGGTGCGGTACAACGATCGGCCAGCCTACCGCGCGCGGTACGACAACAGGATCACGGGGCGCTGTCCCGCAGCACCCGTCCGTCACCCGGCGACCGCCCCTCGACGAGGTGTTCAGCGCGGCGGGAGTTCCCCGGTCAGCAGGAACACGACGCTGCGCTCCGTCTCCGACCAGGCCCGGGTGTCGAGTTCGACGGACTGCAGGAGTGCGCACGCGACCCGGTATCCGTGCTCGGTCAGGTCGCGGCCCACGAGTTCGGCCTCGTCCCGGGTCGCGGCATGCGTGACGATGCGCTGAGGGCGGCGGTCGGCGACCGCGGAGACCACGGCCGCTCCCCCGCCGCCGACACGTACGACGTCCGGTTCGGGCAGGTTCTCCAGGACGTGCGGGGCGTCGCCCTGCACGATCTGCGGCTGGACCCCGAAGCGGCGCGCGGCGGCGTCGGTCCGGGCGCAGGCGGCGGGATCGCGGTCGACGGCGATGACGGCGGCTCCGGCGCGCCCGGCCTCGGCGGCGAACGCGCCGGAGCCGCAGCCGATGTCCCAGACGAGGTCGCCGACCCGGGGGCCGAGACGGGCGAGTTGGGCGGCGCGCAGCAGCTCCGACTCGCCCTCGCCGAGCCGGCCGTCGTAGGCCTCGGCGGGCTGCACCCAGCCGCGCGGGCCGGCGGCCGGGTCGCGTCCGGCGATCCAGCCGCCGCCCTCGGCGCCGCCGACCGGGCCGCCGATGACGATGACGACGTTGGGGTCGCGCCAGGCGTGGTCCGGGGCCTTGTCGGAGGTGACGACGCTGACCCGCTCGTGCTCGGTGCCGAGTTCCTCGCAGATGACGAAGGTCCGGTGGACGCCGTCCAGGAGCAGGCCGAGTTCGGCGGGCCCGGCGCCGGGTGAGGTGAGGACGGCGACCTTGGCGTGGGCGCGGCACACGTTGACGGCCCGGCGCAGGGTGCGCCGGTGGGCGACGACGACCTGGGCGTCGTCCCACGGCATGCCGGCCCGGGCGAAGGCGGCGGCCACCGAGGAGACGGCGGGGACGACCTCGACCTCCAGGCCGAACTCGGGTGCGCGCAGCGTGCGTACGACGCCGAAGAAGCCGGGGTCGCCGTCGGCGAAGACGACGGCGGTGCCGCGGTGGGCGGCGATCCTGCGGGCGGCCAGGGTGACACTGCCGAGGCGGACGCGTTCGGCGGTGGGCAGGACCTCGGGCAGCGCCAGGTGGTGGGGCGCGCCCGCCACGAGCGTGGCGGCGCCGAGGGCGGCGCGTGCCGCGGCGGTCAGCGGCGAGCCGTCCCAGCCGATCACCGTGACCCGGTCGGCCATCGTCGTCAGTCTCCTGGTCTTCGCAGGTCGTCAGGGGTGCGGGGCCCACGGGCGGGCTTCGTGAGCGTACCTGGTGAAGGTGTCGGACGCGCGGCGGGGCCGGATTCGGGTCCGGTCCGGGGCCCGGCCGGCACTCGCCGGTCTCAGTTCCAGTCGGAGTACGCCGTGAAGCCGCCGGTGTCGGCGAGCTGCTCGTCGGCGCCGTCGAGGTCCTCCGGCAGCAGGCTCCACACGATGAAGTCGGTGCGCAGGTCGCTCCAGGTGCCGTCCTCGGTGCGGACGTGCACTATGCAGGCGTTGCGCAGCACGCCCTCGCTGATGCAGCCGATCTTCTGGGCCACCTGCTGGGAGGCGGTGTTGTCGGCGGCCGTGCGGATCTCGATGCGCTCGAACCGCTGGTCGCCCAGGAGCCACTGGGCGGTGACGAGCGCGGCCTCGGAGGCGTAGCCCTCGCCGCGGGCCCAGGGGGCGATGATGTACGACAGCTCGGTGGACCGGATGTGCCAGTCGGTCCTGGTCAGCTGGACGACGCCGACCAGGCGCTGGGTGAGGAACTCGGTGACGGCGAGGTCCAGACCCCGGCCGGCGGCCCGCTCGGCGGGCGCGTGCTCGGTGATCCAGCGCCGGGCGGCGTCCTCGGTGAACGGCTGGGGGACGTCGGTCCAGGCGGCGACCTGCTCGTCGTTCATCATCTCGGCGAGGGCGGGCACGTCGTCCTCGTCGAGGGGACGCAGCACCAACCGCTCCGTGCTGATGGAGATGTTGGGGAAGGTGCTCGTCATGCGCCGCTCCGTAACCTTCGGAAGAACTTGAGAGACCATCAGAACCGCCGTGGGCCCTGCTGAACTGCCCAGCATGCAGCATGAAACCACTGAACGACACGACGGGGTCCACCCCGGGTGAGGGAGTGGACCCCGTGCGTCGCGGATTGCCGTAGGGCGTAGGGGGTCGTCCGATCAGAAGGAGGGGATGACCGAACCCTGGTACTTGTCCTCGATGAACTTCTTCACCTCGGGCGAGGTCAGCAGCTTGGCGAGCTTCTTGACCCGCGGGTCCTTCTCGTTGCCCTTCTTGACGGCGAGGAAGTTGCCGTACGGGCTGTTCTTCGCGGACTCGAGGACCAGGGCGTCCTTGGCGGGCTTGATGCCGGACGAGATGGCGTAGTTTCCGTTGACCACCGCGGCGTCCACGTCGTCCAGGGAGCGCACGGTCTGGGCCGCCTCGACCTCCTTGAACTGGAGGTGCTTGGGGTTGTCGGCGATGTCCTGCGGGGTCGCCTCGGTGCCGGCGCCGGCCTTGAGCGTGATGAGCTTGTCGGCGGCGAGCAGCTTGAGGGCGCGGGCCTCGTTGACGGCGTCGTTGGGAATGGCGACCGTCGCACCGCTCTTCAGGGCGTCGGCGCTCTTCACCTTGTGGGAGTAGAGGCCGAGCGGCTCCAGGTGCACCGTGACGACGGGCACGATGTGGGTGCCGCGCTTCTTGTTGAAGTCGTCCAGGTACGGCTGGTTCTGGAAGTAGTTGGCGTCCACCGAGCCGTCCTCGGTCGCCGTGTTCGGCACGATGTAGTCCTGGAACTCCTTGACTTCCAGGTCGAGTCCGGCCTTCTTCGCCAGGTGGTCCTTGACGAAGTTCAGGATCTCGGCGTGCGGGACGGGGCTCGCGGCGACGACCAGCGGTCCGCTGTAGTCGGCGGAGGAAGAGGAGGAGTCCTTGCCGGAGCCGCAGGCGGTGAGCCCGACCGTGAGGGCTCCGGCGGTGAGGACAGCAGCGGTGATCTTGGCGGTGTTACGCACGAAAAGTGCCTTTCCTGAAGGGGTGGTGCGACCCCGTCGTGTGGTGGGACGGGGAGTCTGCGGGAGGGAGGGGGCTCAGGCGACCTTGCTGATGTCGGCCTGCGCGGGCTCCTTGGCCTTGAGCAGGCGGAGCCTCGGCGCGGGGCCGGACCGGCCGCCGCGGCGGTGCAGGGAGCGGGCCGCGTAGTCGCCTGCGAACTGGATGACCGAGATGACGACGGCGAGGATCGCCACCGTGATCCACATGAGCTGGGTCTCGAAGCGCTGGTAGCCGTAGCGGATGGCGATGTCGCCGAGGCCGCCGGCGCCGACGGTGCCGGCCATGGCCGAGTAGCCGATGAGCGCGACGATCGTGGTGGTGGTGCTGGAGATCAGCGACGGCAGGGACTCGGGGACGAGCACCTTGCGGACGATGGTCCAGGTGTTGCCGCCCATCGACTGCACGGCCTCGACGAGTCCGCCGTCCACTTCGCGGACAGCCGTCTCGACCAGGCGCGCGAAGAACGGGATCGCCCCGATCGCGAGGGGCACGATGGCGGCCTCACGGCCGATCGTCGTCCCGGTGATCGTCCGCGTGAAGCTCATCAGCGCAACCATCAGGATGATGAAGGGCATCGAGCGGGCGATGTTCACCACCTGGCCGATCACCTTGTTGGCGACGACGTTCTGCAGCAGTCCGCCCTTGTCCGTGAGGACGAGCAGGATGCCGAGCGGGAGCCCGCCGACGATGGCGATCAGTGTGGACCAGCCGACCATGTACAGGGTGTCCCAACACGCCTGGGACAGCAGCGGCTGCATCTCGGACCAGGTCACTTGGCACCATCCTTCACCAGCACGGGCCCCTGGGCCGCGTTGTCCACGACATCGATCTGCAGGCCCTGTTCGCGCAGGAAGCCGATCGGCACCACGTTGTCCTCGTAGCGGCCGGGCAGTTCGATGCGCATGCGGCCGATCTGGAGGCCGCCGACGGTGTCGATGGCGGCGCCGAGGATCGAGATGTCGATGTTGTACGTACGGGCGAGCTGGGAGATGACCGGCTGGGTCGCGGCCTCGCCGTGGAAGGTGACGTCGAGGACGGTCCGGTCGGTGCCGGTGGCCTCGCCGCCCACCGGGAACAGTGCGGCGGCCAGTTCCGAGCCGGGCGTGGCCAGCAGCTCGCTGACCGTGCCGAACTCCACGACGCGGCCCTTCTCCATGAGGGCGGCGGAGTCGCAGATCGACTTCACGACGTCCATCTCGTGCGTGATGAGCAGGACGGTCAGGCCCAGCTGCCGGTTCAGGTCGCGCAGCAGCTGGAGGATCGAGCGGGTGGTCTCCGGGTCGAGGGCGCTGGTGGCCTCGTCGGAGAGCAGCACCTTGGGGTCGCCGGCGAGGGCGCGGGCGATGCCGACGCGCTGCTTCTGTCCGCCGGAGAGCTGGGCCGGGTAGGCCTTGGCCTTGTCGGCGAGGCCGACGAGGTCGAGGAGTTCCAGCGCCTTGCGGGAACGGTCCTTGCCCGACTTCCCGAGGATCTCCAGCGGCAGCTCGACGTTGTCCTGCACGGTCCGTGAGGCGAGCAGGTTGAAGTGCTGGAAGACCATGCCGATACGGCTGCGCGCCTGCCGGAGTTCCCTTCCGGCGCGCGGTCCGCGCCCCGCGAGCGCGGTGAGGTCCTGTCCGGCGACGCTCACCGTCCCGGATGTCGGACGCTCCAGGAGGTTGACGCAGCGGATGAGGGAGGACTTGCCGGCGCCGGACTGGCCGATGACGCCGTAGACCTCG
Source organism: Streptomyces sp. NPDC002520 (assembly GCF_053595235.1). Taxonomy (NCBI): domain Bacteria; kingdom Bacillati; phylum Actinomycetota; class Actinomycetes; order Kitasatosporales; family Streptomycetaceae; genus Streptomyces; species Streptomyces sp. NPDC002520. The sequence continues at coordinate 13,782 of NZ_JBSFXG010000038.1, forward strand.
CCTTCGCGGACGTGAAGATCGACTCCGTCGAGAGCGGTGACCTCGCGGCCGCGGGAGCGGTAGACCTTGGTCAGGCCCGATGTGGTGATCACAGGGATTTCCGTCACGGTCGAGTGCGCGGGCGCGGGTGTGCCCGGGCACGGTTGCGTTCATTGCGTTCGTTCAGGGACGCGGCACGGTTCTCGCGCCGGCGGTGGAACCGGGGAGAACGGCGTGTGCGCGAGGCGGCCTGGTCGCGAACTCCGGTGATCCGGACGTCGGACGGCCACGGCTCTCGCTTCGGGGCGCGAGGCTCAGGCGGTGCGGGGGCCCTCTAGAAGGCGCACATTCGACACGTCAGGAGACACATACAACGAGCACCGGGCGTCATGGGCGCCTCGGTCGCAGGGATGCGGCAGCTCGTCGTGGTCATGCGAGCAGTAAAGCAGACGGACGGTCCTGACAGGCCGCCGTTGTCCACATGCCGGACAGTGGCGGACAGGGTTCAGCGGCGGACGGAGATCTCCACTCCCGTGTCGGTGACCAGCGCGGACAAGGCCGAGAGGTCCTCGACCACCAGGTCGGCGTCCAGTTCCTCGGCCCGGTGGGTTGTGGCCAACGCCACGGTGGTCATCCCGGCCGCGCGGCCCGCCCGGAGCCCGGCGGGGGCGTCCTCGAAGACCACGCAGTGGGCCGGGTCCACGCCGAGCTGCCGCGCGGCGAGCGGGTACGGCTCGGGGCCGGGCTTGCCGCGCGTGACGTCGTCGGCGGTGATCAGCGTCTTCGGCAGGATGCCGACCGCGTCGAGGCGGGCCTCGCCCAGGCGCCGGGTGGCGGAGGTGACGACGGCCCGGCGGTCGGCCGGCGGGGAGTCGAGGAACTCCCGTGTCCCGGGCAGCAGACGGACGCCCCCGTTCGGCACGTCCTCCACCTCCGGCAGCTCGACCCGCGCGACGGCCTCCGCCACGAGGTGGGCGGGCAGCAGGTCGGCGTCGATCTCGGCCGCGGGCCGTCCGTGCGGCGCCACGGCCCGCAACCGCTCCGTCGTGATCCCGTACTCCCGGGCCCAGTCCGTCCAGCGGCGCTCGACGGCGTCGAGGGAGGAGACGAGGGTGCCGTCGTTGTCGAACAGGAGGGCGTGCGCGTGGATCGTCATGGTCCAGCCCCTACGGGGTACGGCGGGGTCGGCGACGGCCGGCCATTTCGGCCGTAATAAGGTCACGGCATGCTCAATGCCCTGACGCTGGTGACCGGCGTCGCCGCGCTGCTGCTCGCCGCCTGGTGCGGCTGGGCCGCCTACCGGGACCAGCCGACCAAGGACTGGCACTTCATCGGCATGGCCGTGGTGTCCCTGCTGGCCCTGATCCAGCTGGTGACCGGGATCGTGCAGCTGGCGCGGGGCGAGAAGCCGGAGCAGGGCACGACGATCTTCGTGGCGTATCTGCTGGGCGCGTTCGCGTGCGTGCCGGCCGCGGGCTTCATGTCGCTGGCCGAGCGGACACGCTGGGGCTCGGTGACGGCGGCGGCCGGCGGTGTGGTGCTGGCCGTTCTCGAAGTGCGGCTCTTCGACATCTGGGGAGGCTGAGATGACGGCGGTGGAGGAGAAGCCGGCCCGGCTGATCAGCGGGCCGGGCATGCTGCTCGTCTGGTTCTACGGCGTGATGGTGGTCGGCGCGGTGTCGCGCTCGGCGTACCAGATCGCGACGGACTTCGAGCGGGCGCCGCTGGCCTACTCGCTGTCGGCGCTGGCGGGTGTCGTGTACGGGTTCATCACGTACACGCTGGTCCGGGGCGGGGAGACCGCCCGCAGGGCGGCGCTGGTGTGCTGCGCCGCCGAGCTGGTGGGCGTGCTGGTGGTCGGCACGTGGACGCTCGTGGAGCCCTCGGCGTTCCCCGACGCGACCGTGTGGTCGCAGTACGGGATGGGCTACATCTTCATTCCGGTTCTGCTGCCGCTCTCCGCGATGTACTGGCTGCGGAAGGCGGCAGCCGGGCAGGGCGCCTGAGGGGCGGAGCCGCACAGCGAAGCAGCTTCGCCCCCCTTCAGGGCGCTGTCCTCAGGCAGTTTGGACGAAGACCCCGGCCGGCTTCTCCAGAATGATCAGTTCTACTCCGTCGGCACCCCTGGAGCGGCCCACCGCTTCGTAGCCGACGCGGCGGTACAGGCGGAGGTTGCCCTCGCTGCGGTGGCCGGTGAAGAGGCGGAACCTGGTGGCGCCCCGCTCCTCGGCCAACGCCGCCTCGGCCGCGCGCAGCAGGCGGGCTCCGATTCCGTGGCCCTGGAGGCGGGGGTGGACGCAGAGTTTGCCGATGGCGGCGGCGCCGTCCTCGGTCACCTTGCCGCGCACCGAGCCGACCACCTCGTCGCCGAGCCGGGCGACGAACACGCAGTCGGCGGCGACCTCCTCGCGGACCGAGTCGAGGCTCTGGACCAGCGGGTCGATGCGGTAGTTGCCGTACAGAGCGGCCTCGCTCTGGAAGCAGAGGTACTGGAGCCTGAAGATCTGCTCCGCATCCTGCCCGGTCGCCACCGAGATGGTCACGCTCATGCCCATGTGCGCACGCCTCCCGCTCACCTGATCGCCTGTCGTTCCCACTCCTATCCCCGCGCTTCGGCGGCCGCAACCTCCGGAGTGAGCAATCGACGCAGACATCCCAGACATCTGGAACGTTCCGGTCCCAAACTGCCTTGTGAGATACCCAACTCCCCCGCGATCTCCCGGTATGTGAGGTCCTCCGGGGAGAGCAGCGCCTCGATGAGAAGCGGGCAGCGGCCGGGCAGCCGGCGGATCGCCGCACGCAGGGCGCGGTACCGGGCGGCGGTGAGGGCGAGTTGCTCGGGTCCGGGCCGGGTGTCGGCGACCGGCTCGGCGCCGTAGGGGAGTTCGATGCGGTTCGTACGACGGGTGCGGCGCGCCTCGGCGCGGACGGCCTTGCGCAGCCAGCCCGGTGGGTCGGGGGGCGGCCCGTCGCTCTCCAGCCGTTCGAGCAGGCGCAGCCAGACCGCCTGCTCGAGGTCCCCGGGCTCGCCTCCGAAGGCGTGCGCCTCGGCCGAGGCCTCGGCAGTGAGCAGCGGGCGCAGGGCGGTCACCAGGTCGGGCGTCATATGCACAACGACGTGCCGCCCCGGCGGGGGGTTTCCGGGGCGGCGCGGAGTCACCCCGAAGGGTGTTGCACGGTCTTGGTGTTGACGAAGGCGGCGGGGCTCAGCCGGCCAGGAAGTCGGCGCGGGCCAGCAGGCCCGTGTCGGCGTTGTCGGTGAAGACGCCGTCGATGCCGGTCGCGAAGTACGTCTTGAAGGCACCGAAGGGGTCACCATAGGCGTCCGCCGCGCCGCCCTTGCGGTACTCGGCCGGGAGGAAGGGGTTCTCGTTGCGCATGGTGTAGGGGTGCAGGATCAGCCCCACCTTGTGCGCGTCGGAGACCAGGCGGGTCGGCTGGGCCAGGGTGCCGTCGGCGTTCTTCGGGATGACCAGGTCCAGCGTGGGGCCGATGCCCTGCGCGTAGCCGGCGATCTCCCTGAGGCCCTTGGGCGTGATCAGGTCGGCGACGGTGCGCGGGTCGCCCGCCTCGACGAAGTCGTAGGGGCGGCTGGTGGCCGAGGAGAGCAGGACGACGAGCGGGTTGTCGACGAGCTGGTTCAGCTTCTGGATGCTGGTCGGCTCGAAGGACTGGAGGATGACCGGCGAGTTGCGGTTGTCCTTGCCGTACTTGCGCAGCAGCTTCGCCACCCGCTCCTCCAGGCCGAGGCCCAGCTTGCGGAAATAGGTGGGGTGCTTGGTCTCGGGGTAGATCCAGACCTGCCGGCCGCGCTTGCGGGTCTGCTCGTCCTGCCACTTCAGGACCTCTTCGAAGGTGGGGATCTCCCAGCGCCGGTCGTAGAGCGTGTTGTGGGGGCGGTTGGCCGGGATGCGCTCGACGGCGCGCAGCGTCTTCAGCTCGGCGAGGGTGAAGTCCTCGGCGAACCAGCCGGTGGTGGCGACGCCGTCCAGCATCTTGGTGGTCCTGCGGCCCGCGAACTCGGGGTGCGAGGCGACGTCCGTGGTGCCGCCTATCTCCGGCTCGTGCCGGCAGACGAGGTGTCCGTCCCTGGTGACCACCAGGTCGCCGGCCTCCACGATGTCGGCGCCGAGGTCGAGCGCCAGGTTGTACGAGCCGAAGGTGTGCTCCGGGCGGTAGCCGCTGGCACCCCGGTGGCCGATGATCGTCGGCACGGGCAGGCTCTTCAGGCCGCCCGCGCCGGGTGCGGCCGTCCGGGTGTCGGCCGCACGGGCGACACCGGGCAGCCCGAGGACCGCCCCGCTCGCGCCGAGCACCGCGGCGCCGAGGAGCGCCCGCCGTGCGGTTCCGTGTGTCTTCTGGTTCGCCTGGTCGCTGTCCATGAGCGCCCTCCTGCCGTCCGCTCTCGAGTGCGCGCCGATCGTAGGGGTGTCCACATGACGGACGATCGACCCCGGCCGGAACACAGAGGTGACGCCGTATGTCGTCTGGGCGGCGAGGTGTGACGGACCGTCGGCGGACGGGGTGCCGGGCGGGCCGGGACGGGTCTGCGGGCGGTGCCGGGCGCGGCGCGATGTCCGTCACATCGTCACCGGGGTGTGGGCCGCCGATTCCGGCGCGCCATCGCAGGTAAACCCATGTCAACAATGAGTAAGACCTCGGTGAACCGAGCGCACCCGATGTGCGTTTCCCTCCGGGCCGCGAGTAATGTCCTCACCTGCACAGACTCATATCGCTCCCCTCGACATCGGAGGACCCGTTGTCCCGCTTCGCGCTCATCAAGGCAGTGCTCGGACCGATCATGCGCCTGATGTTCCGCCCACAGGTGGAGGGCGCGGAGCACATCCCCGGGGACGGCCCGGTCATTCTGGCCGGAAATCACCTGACCTTCATCGACTCGATGATCCTGCCGCTGGTCTGCGACCGTCAGGTCGTCTTCATCGGCAAGGACGAGTACGTCACCGGCAAGACCCTCAAGGGCCGTCTCATGGCCTGGTTCTTCACGGGCGTCGGCATGATCCCGGTGGACCGTGACGGCGGCCGCGGCGGTGTGGCGGCGCTGATGACCGGCCGTCGCGTCCTCGAGGAGGGCAGGATCTTCGGCATCTACCCGGAGGGCACGCGCTCCCCCGACGGCCGCCTCTACCGCGGCCGCACCGGCATCGCCCGCCTCACGCTGATGACGGGCGCGCCGGTCGTTCCCTTCGCGATGATCGGCACGGACAAGCTGCAGCCGGGCGGCGCGGGGATGCCGCGGCCGGGCCGGGTGACCGTGCGGTTCGGCGAGGCGATGGAGTTCTCCCGCTACGAGGGCATGGACCGCGACCGCTACGTGCTGCGGGCCGTGACCGACTCGGTGATGGCCGAGGTCATGCGGCTGTCCGGTCAGGAGTACGTGGACATGTACGCCACGAAGGCCAAAGCCGCGTAGCGTCGCCGACGGTCGGGCCGGCCTTCGGGTGCCGGTGCGTGGGGGCTGAGCGCGCAGTTCCCCCCGCGCCCCTGGGTCGGTCGGATCACCCCGCGCTTTCCAGTCTCTGCCCCTTCAGCAGGAACCACGCCGCCAGTGCCGCGGCCAGGAGGACCGCCGCTCCCGCGCCCGAGGCCAGATGCAGGCCGTGGACGAAGGACGAGCGCGCCGATTCCAGCAGGGTCTGCGCCGTGTGCGGGGACATGTGCGCCGACGCCTCCACCGCCGCTCCCAGTGACTCGTGGGCCGCTGCCGGGGTTCCGGCCGGACCGGTGAAGTCGCGGTAGACGCCGGTCACGATCGAGCCGAGCAGGGCGATGCCGAGGGCCGCGCCGAGTTCGTACGCCGTCTCGGAGACGGCGGAGGCGGCGCCCGCCTGGTCCCTGGGGACGCTGGAGAGGATGACGTCGGCCGTCACCGTGAAGGAGAAGCCGGCGCCGACGCCGACGACCAGGAGTGCGGCGCCGAGCATCGGGTAGCCCGTCGACACGTCCAGGGTCGTCAGGACGGCGAGGGCGATGCCGACGGCGGCCAGACCGCCCGACACCACCGCGCGCACCGAGAAGCGCCGGGCCGCGCGGCCCGCGACCAGGCCGGACACCACCGCGCCGACGGCGGCGGGCAGTTCGGCCAGACCCGCCTCGAACGGACCTCTGTCCTGCACGAGTTGCAGGAACTGGGACAGGAAGAACACCAGGCCGGACATGCCGAGCACGGTCAGCAGGTCGGCGAGCACCGCCCCGCTGAAGCCGCGCCGCCTGAAGAGCCGCATGTCCAGCAGCGGGGTCGGCATGGTGAGCTGGCGCCGGACGAAGCCGTGGAGCGCGGCCGTGCCCAGCAGGCCCGAGGCGAGCGTGGACCAGGTGAAGCCGTGCGTCGCCGCCTCCTTGACCGCGTACACGACGCCGATCATGCCGACCAGTGACAGGACGACGCTGATCATGTCCCAGGGGCCGGGGTTCGGGTTGCGGGACTCGGGCAGGGTGCGGATGCCGACGACGACCAGGACGGCCATCACCGGCAGGTTGATCAGAAAGACCGAGCCCCACCAGAAGTGCTCGAGCAGGAAGCCGCCCACGATGGGGCCGACGGCGGTGCCCGCGGACGCGGTGGCGCCCCAGATGCCGACGGCGAGGCTGCGCTCGCGCGCGTCGTGGAAGATGTTGCGGATCAGGGCGAGGGTGGCGGGCATCAGGGTGGCGCCCGCGACGCCGAGCAACGCCCGCGCCAGGATCATGAGTTCGGGTGTCGTCGCGTAGGCGTTCAGGACGGAGACCGCGCCGAACACCGTGGCGCCGCCGAGCAGGATCCGCTTGCGGCCGATGCGGTCGCCGAGGCTGCCCATGGAGACCAGCAGACCGGCGATGACGAACGAGTAGACGTCGCCGATCCACAGGAGCTGGGTGCCGGTGGGACCCAGGTCCTCGGTGATGTAGGGGGTGGCCAGGCCGAGGACGGTGGCGTCGACGGCCACCAGCAGTACGGCCAGGACGAGGACGGAGAGCGCGAGCCAGCGGCCCGGACGCTTCTCCACCTCCGCCGCGTGGACCGACTGCACGGTGCTGGTCATGATTCCTCTCTTCTTGATCTTCTTGGTGCGTCCGCACGTCGTGCGCCGCCGAGCAGCAGCTCGACGGTCATGTAGGTGAAGTCCTTGCCGGCCACCCGGCCCTCCGCGACCGCCCAGGCGGCGGAGGCCAGCAGGCCGTACAGCGCCTCGGTGAGCCAGGCCGGGGTGAGGTCGATGCGGAACTCGCCGCTCTCCTGACCGCGCCGGAACAGGGCCATGAGGCGTTCGTCCAGGCGGGCCCAGCCCTGGTTCTGCTGCTCGCCCTCGAACAGCTGGTTCTCGGTGTAGAGGAAGGCGAGCAGGGCGGCCGCGGGTTCGATCGACCCGACCATGCGCCGGAGGGCCTCGCTCGCCGGGCCCTCGTCGAGACGGGCCGCGTCCAGCGCGGCCTCGCACTCCGCGATGCCGAGCGCCTCCAGCGCCCGTACGAGCGCGTCGCGCCCGGCGAAGTGGCGGTGCAGCGTGGCCCGGCTGATCCCGGCGGCCTTGGCGACCTCGTCCATGGTCGCGGTGGACTTGCGGGTCAGCAGGGTGGCTGCGCTGCGCAGCACGTGGTCACGATCCAGGGCCATGAGACAAGAGTAGCCCATGTGAGACATCTGTGTCTCACAATAGGCATGCGTGACTCACAGGTGCTGGTCGGCAGGGGTGTCCGTCAGTGCCAGGGCAGCTGTCCGCGCCGCTCCCAGTAGGCGTGCGGATCCTCCACGAGCGTGGCGAGGCGGGTGAGCTGGTCGACGTCGAGGTCGACGACGGGGGCGTGCAGGTTGGAGGCGAGCTGGGTGACGGTGGCCGCGCCGGACAGGACGACCCCGGCCCAGGGCTGGCGCAGGATCAGGGCGAGGGCCACGGCGTCGCAGCCGAGTTCCGTCTCGGCGGCCACGGCCTTCAGCGCGGCCGGCGCGTTCGGTTCGGCCAGCCTGCCGTTCGCCATGCCCTCCTTGACGATCACGGTGAGCCCCGCGTCATGCGCCTCGGCGAGCGCGGGGCCGGCCGAGTGCTCCAGCGCGTTGTACGTCGACTGCACGGTACGGAAGAGGGGTTCGCCGTCGACGGTCACCCGGAGCGCGGCTCGGATCGTGTCGGCCTGGGCGGGGCCGCTGGTGGAGAAGCCGATGGTGAGGCCCCCGGCGGCGGCCTCGGCGAGCCGCGCGTGGAGTTCCTTGTCGGTGAGGGCGGGACTGTCGGGGGTCACCGAGTGGATCTGGTAGAGGTCGAGCCGGTCGCCGAGCAGCGCGTCGGTCTCGGCGCGCTGCCGCTCGTACGCCGCCAGGCTGTGGTCCTTGACCTCGTGCTGTGCGGCGTCGGTGTGCCAGGCGGCGGTGTAGGTGTAGCCCCATTTGCTGCCCACGACCACGTCGTCGACGGCGGGGCGGGCGCGCAGCCAGTCGGCGAGGAACTCCTCGGAACGGCCGTAGGAGCGGGCGACGTCGAAGTAGCGCACACCCTGGGCGTAGGCGGCGTCGAGGAGTTCGTGGGTGCGGGTGCGCAGGGCTTCGACGCTGCGGTCCTCGCCGAGGTCGCCCTCCCGGCCGAGGTTGATGTAGCCGGGGCGGCCGACGGCGGCCAGGCCGAGGCCGATGTGGCAGGTCGGCGTGGTGGCGGTCGCGAGACGGGCGAAGGGCATCGCGGGCTCCGTGGGGTCGGCTCCGTGGGGGCTCGGCCCAACGTAACCCGCGAGGTGGTCGTTTCATGCGTGCGCGTTCACCCGTGCGCGCCGGGTTCCGGGGCGGGACGGGGCGAGGCGATGCGGCCCGGAAGGCTCAGCCGGCCCCGGCTTCACCCTGATCGGCGGACCCCGGCTCACCCTGACCGGCGGAGCGAGGGCTCTCGGAGGCGTGGCGTCCGCGGGCGCCGCCGACCGCGGCCGCCTGCGGGCGCCGGGGCCGGAAGTCGGGGTGCAGCCGGATCTCGATGTCGTCGGACGTCGCCTCCGGCGCCGGGTCGGCGGTGACGCGGACGCGGACCGGACGACCGGTGTCGGCATCGACGAACGACAGGGGCGGGCGGCCGTCCTGCAGGTACGCGTCGCCCCACTGCATCAGCGACAGGAACACCGGCAGCAGGTCCTCGCCGGCCTCGGTCAGACGGTACTCCTCGCGCGCGCGGCTGCCCGGTTCGCGATAAGGAACGGCCCTGACGATCTGCGCGGCCTTCAGCTGCGCGAGGGCCCGTGACACCGCGGGCGCCGAGGCCCCGATCCGCGTCACGAAGTCGTCGAACCGGGTCGTGCCGTAGAAGAGTTCCCGGATCGCCAGGAACACCGTCTTGGTGCTGAGCAGGTCCAGAACCCGCCCGGCCGAACAGTCGTCGCCGATCGGCCACGGGCCCCGGTCGCGCAGCCGCTCCTCGAAGTTCATCGCCATCGCACCAGCATAACTAATGCTTGCGTTACCCAGCTAGCCATGGTTCCCTCTTACTAACGATCCCGTTACTCAGATGGAGGAGAGGTCATGGTTTCCGTAGCGGACAAGGTGGTCCTGGTGACCGGAGGCCGGCGGGGGCTCGGCGCGGCGCTGGTGGACGAGCTGATGGCACGTGGGGCGCGCAAGGTCTACTCGACGGCACGCTCGGCGTACACCGACGAACGGCCGGAGGTGGTCACGGCGGAGCTGGAGGTCCGTTCGGCGGCGTCGGTCGCCGCCCTCGCGGAGGTCGCCACCGATGTCGACATCGTCTTCAACAACGCCGGGATCCTGCTGCCGGCTCCACTGCTGACGGGCGACCTCGACGACGCCACCACGACGTTCGACGTCAACGTCTTCGGGTCGCTGCGGGTGGCACGGGCCTTCGCGCCGATCCTGGCCGCGAACGGCGGGGGCGCGCTGGTGAACATGCACTCGGTGCTGTCCTGGGTCTCCGGCGCCGGCGCCTACGGGGCGTCCAAGGCGGCGGCGTGGTCCGTCACGAACTCGCTCCGCGGGGAACTGGCCGGCCAGAACACCCAGGTCGTCGGCGTGCACGCGGGGTTCATCGACACCGAGATGGTCTCCGCCATGAATCTGCCGAAGGCGACGCCGGCCGACGTGGCCGCGCGGATCGTGGACGGCCTGGAGGCCGGGGCCACGGAGGTGCTCACCGACGACTTCACCGTCGCCACCAAGGCGGCTCTGTCCGGCCCCGTGGAGGGCCTGGCCTTCCCGTACGCCCACTGACATCCCGCGCGACACGCACACGAGGAGGCCGAACGGTCATGCCCCTTTGGACGATTCACCACACGCCCGGAATCTTCACCGGCGAGGAGAAGCACCGCCTCGCCTCCCGCATCACCGACCACTACGAGAAGATCGGGCTGCCCCGGTTCTACGTGGTCACGCTGTTCCACGAGACCCGGCCCGAGGACATGTACGTCGGCGGGGAGCCCACCCCGGCCGGGGTCCGCATCACCATCGACCACATCGCCCGGCACAACCCCGACCAGGAGAGCCGGCGCCGGACCGCTCAGTGGGTCATGGACATACTGCAGCCCCACCTCGAAGGGAAGGCGGGGCTGCACTGGGAGTTCAGTGTGGACGAGACCAGCGAGGATCTCTGGATGATCAACGGGCTCGTGCCGCCGCCCGGAGGCTCCGACACGGAGAAGCTCTGGGCCGAGAACAACGCGGTCTCGCCCTACTGATCACGCCACGAGTGGCGCCGTCGCAGGACGAGCCGCACCGGCGGCTACTTCTTCGCGGTCGCCCACGCGTGCTGCTGCGCCACGTCCGCCTTGACCTCCGTCAGCTGGACGGCGACCGCGCTCGGGGCGGTGCCGCCGCGGCCGTTGCGGGAGGCGAGGGCGCCGGGGACGTTGAGGACGGAGCGGACCTCGGGGGTGAGGTGGGCGGAGATCTTCGCGAACTGCTCGTCCGTGAGCCCGTCCAGCTCCTTGCCCTCGGCCTCGGCCACCTTCACGCACTCGCCGGCGACCTCGTGCGCCACCCGGAACGGCACACCCTGCTTGACCAGCCACTCGGCGATGTCGGTGGCGAGCGAGAAGCCGGCCGGGGCCAGTTCCTCCATGCGCTCGCGGTTGACCGTGAGCGTGGCGATCATGCCGGTGAAGGCGGGGAGCAGCACCTCCAGCTGGTCGCAGGAGTCGAAGACCGGCTCCTTGTCCTCCTGGAGGTCGCGGTTGTAGGCGAGGGGCAGGGCCTTGAGGGTGGCCAGGAGCCCGGTGAGGTTGCCGATGAGGCGGCCGGACTTGCCCCGGGCCAGCTCGGCGATGTCCGGGTTCTTCTTCTGCGGCATGATCGACGAGCCGGTGGAGAACGCGTCGTGCAGGGTCACGAAGGAGAACTCCTTCGTGTTCCAGATGATGATCTCCTCGGAGATCCGGGACAGGTTGACCCCGATCATCGCGGTGATGAAGGCGAACTCGGCGACGAAGTCACGCGAGGCCGTGCCGTCGATGGAGTTGCCGACGCTGCCGTGCTCGAAGCCGAGGTCCTTGGCGACCGCCTCCGGGTCCAGCCCGAGGGAGGAGCCCGCGAGGGCGCCGGAGCCGTAGGGCGACACGGCCGTCCGCTCGTCCCACTGGCGCAGCCGCTCGGCGTCCCGGGACAGGGACTGCACATGGGCCAGGACGTGGTGGGCGAAGAGCACCGGCTGGGCGTGCTGGAGGTGGGTGCGGCCGGGCATGGCCACGTCCGGGTGGCCCTCGGCGAGGCCGATCAGGGCGTCCTGGAGCTCGGCGATCAGGCCGCCGATGATCCGGGCGTGGTCGCGCAGGTACATGCGGAAAAGGGTCGCGACCTGGTCGTTCCTGGACCGGCCGGCGCGCAGCTTGCCACCGAGGTCGGGGCCGAGCCGCTCCAGCAGGCCGCGCTCCAGGGCGGTGTGGACGTCCTCGTCGGCGATGGTGCCGACGAAGGAGCCGTCCGCCACGTCGGCCTCCAGCCGGTCGAGCCCGGCGATCATGCGCTCGAGTTCGTCCGCGGTGAGCAGTCCGGCCTGGTGCAGCACGCGCGCGTGGGCGCGGGAACCGGCGATGTCGTAGGGGGCGAGCCGCCAGTCGAAGTGGACGGACGCGGACAGCTTCGCCAGGGCCTCGGCGGGACCGTCGGCGAAACGGCCGCCCCAGAGCCGTACGTCACCGCTGTTGCTGCTCACTGCGTTGCTCCTCAAAGCTCTTGGTGTGCCACAAGACTCGTGATGTGACACCGCCTCCTCACCTTGGCAGGTGAGGAGGCGGCTGTCAGGCCGATCGTTGCGAGGTGACCCGTGGGAGACCCGTGGGTGCCCCGTCGGGGTTACGCCAGGTCCCGCTTGGCGGCGATCTTCGACGACAGGCTGTAGATGTCGATGAAGCCCTTGGCCGCGGCCTGGTCGAAGCTGTCGCCGGTGTCGTAGGTGGCGAGGTTGAAGTCGTACAGGGACGACTCGGAGCGCCGGCCGGTGACGACGGCGCGGCCGCCGTGCAGGGTCATCCGGATGTCGCCGTTGACGTGCTGGCTGGCCTCGTCGATGAAGCCGTCCAGGGCGCGCTTGAGCGGGGAGAACCACTGGCCGTCGTAGACCAGCTCGCCCCAGCGCTGCTCGACCTGCCGCTTGTAGCGGGCCAGCTCGCGCTCGACGGTGACGTTCTCCAGCTCCTGGTGGGCGGTGATCAGGGCGATCGCGCCCGGAGCCTCGTAGACCTCACGGGACTTGATGCCGACGAGCCGGTCCTCGACCATGTCGATCCGGCCGATGCCCTGGGCGCCGGCGCGCTCGTTGAGCTGCTGGATGGCCTGAAGGACGGAGACGGCCTTGCCGTCGATGGCGACCGGGACGCCGTGCTTGAAGGTGATGACCACCTCGTCGGCCTCGCGGACCTCGGCCGGGTTGGAGGTGTACTCGTAGATGTCCTCGATCGGGGCGTTCCAGATGTCCTCCAGGAAGCCCGTCTCGACCGCGCGCCCGAAGACGTTCTGGTCGATGGAGTACGGGGACTTCTTGGTGGTGGCGATCGGGAGCTGCTTCGCCTCGCAGAAGGCGATCGCCTTGTCACGGGTCATCGCGTAGTCGCGGACCGGGGCGATGCACTTCAGGCCGGGGGCGAGGGCGACGATGCCGGCCTCGAAGCGGACCTGGTCGTTGCCCTTGCCCGTGCAGCCGTGGGCGACGGTCGTGGCGCCGTGCTTCTTGGCGGCGGCGACGAGGTGCTTGACGATCGTCGGCCGGGACAGGGCGGAGACCAGCGGGTAGCGGTCCATGTACAGGGCGTTGGCCTTGATCGCCGGGAGGCAGTACTCGTCGGCGAACTCGTCCTTGGCGTCGGCGACCTCGGCCTCGACGGCGCCGCACGCGAGGGCGCGCTTACGGATGACGTCCAGGTCCTCGCCGCCCTGGCCGACGTCGACCGCAACGGCGATGACCTCGGCGCCCGTCTCCTCGGCGATCCAGCCGATGGCGACGGAGGTGTCCAGACCGCCCGAGTAGGCGAGTACGACGCGCTCGGTCACGGGTTTCTCCTCACAGTGCATTCGCTGACATGCATGAGTATGCAGAACTCTGCATGATTCGTCAATCGAGGCTCGCGAGGGCGGCAGATTCCATGGCGCCGGACACGAGAAATACTTAGACAGCCGAAGGATTTTCGGCGACCATCGTGAGACATGGGAAAGACCTACGAGCGCATCGACGGCAGGCTCCGGACGTTCATCGAGGAGCAGCCCCTCTTCTTCACGGCCACCGCGCCCCTGGCCGGCGACGGCACGGTCAACCTCTCCCCCAAGGGCCTCAAGGGCTCGTTCGCGGTGCTCGACGACCACACCGTGGCCTATCTCGACTTCGCCGGGTCCAACGCGGAGACGATCGCCCACCTGCGGGAGAACGGGCGGATCACCCTGATGTGGTGCGCATTCCAGGGCCCGCCGAACATCGTGCGCGTGCACGGCCGGGGCGAGCCCGTCTTCCGCGACGACCCGCGCTTCCCGGAGCTGGTCGCGCGCTTCCCGGACGTCGACCCGGGCCCGCACGGGCTGCGCGCGGTCATCGTCGTCCACGCCGAGCTGATCCGTGACACCTGCGGGTACGCCGTCCCCTTCATGGCGTACGAGGAGGACCGCGACCTGCACGGGAAGCGCTTCGCGCGCGAGGACGACGTCTCACTGGACGCGTACTTCCACAACAAGGAGCACATCGCGACGAGCCTGGACGGCCTACCCGGGCTGCCGCTCCCGCTCCCGCCCTCTACTGTCTGAGCCGTGCGCCCCGGTGTGGTCGTCGCCCTCGTGTCCGCGTCCTTCTGCGCGCTCGGCCTCGCGCCCGCCGCCGGCTCCGGGCCGTTGCCCGCCCGGATGGCGGACACCGGCGGCGGCACCCAGCTGATCACCGCGCAGGCGCCGGGCACCGACGCCACGTCCGGCACGGTCACCTGGTGGGACCTGCGGGACGGACAGTGGATCCAGGCGGGCACCGCGCCCGCCCGGTTCGGGGCGAAGGGGCTGGTCGAGGGGACCAGGCGCAAGCAGGGGACGAACACGACGCCCACCGGCCTGTACGACCTGCCCTTCGGCTACCGGCCGGTGAAGGAGAGTTCCTGGTGGTGCCAGGACAACAACTCCAGGAAGTACAACCGTTGGGTGGACCCGCTCCCGGCGGGCTGCCGTGCCACCGAGTCCGAGCATCTGATCACGTACCGGGCCCAGTACGCGTACGGGCTCGTCATCGGCTTCAACTACGCGTGGCCGGAGCGGGGGCGCGGTGCCGGGATCTTCCTCCACGTCAACGGGAAGGGGGCGACGGCCGGTTGTGTGTCCGTGCCGAAGGACGCGATGCGGCGGATCCTGCGGTGGGCCGACCCCGGCCGCGACCCGCACATGGCGATCGGGACGGCGCAGGGGGCGACGGCGATCACGCGGTACTGACCACGGCGGTCAGCCGCGCGCCCGGGGCAGCCGTACGGTGAAGGTCGTGGCGCCCGGTGCGCTCGCCAGGTCGACCCGGCCGCCCTGGGCCTCCACCACCGCCGCGACGATCGACAGGCCCAGGCCCGCCCCGCCGCCCGAGCCGTCCGGGCGTCGGCGGTGTTCCGCGCGGGTGAAGCGTTCGAAGACGTGCGGGAGGACGTCCTCGAAGACGCCGGGACCGTCGTCGTGGACCGAGAGGCGGGCCGTACCGTCCTCGGCCTCCAAGGTCACCGTCACCTCGGTGCCCACGGGTGTGTGCAAGCGCGCGTTGGTCAACAGGTTGGCCAACGCCTGGTGGAGGCGATGGGCGTCGCCCGTCACGGTGACCGGCTCCTCCGGCAGGTCCAGGGTCCAGCGGTGGCCGGGGCCCGCGGCGCTCGCGTCCGTGACCGCGTCCAGCACCAGGCGGGTCAGGTCGACCGGGCGGCGCTCCAGGGGACGGCCCGCGTCCAGGCGGGCGAGCAGAAGCAGGTCGTCGACCATCTCCCCCATGCGGGAGGACTCGGCGGCGATGCGCCGCAGGGCACGGCTCACCTCCGCCGGCACCGGGCCCGGGTGCAGCAGGGCCAGTTCGGCGTGGCCGCGGACCGAGGCGACCGGGGTGCGCAGTTCGTGGCTGGCGTCGGCGGCGAAGCGGCGCAGCCGCTCCTCGACGGCGTGGCGCTTGGTCAGCGCGTCCTCGACATGGCCCAGCATGCGGTCGAAGGCCCCCGCCACCTGGCCGACCTCGCTGCGCGGGTCCGCCTCGGGGGCGCGTTCGGGCAGGGCCACCTCTCCGCTGGCCAAGGGCAGTTCGCTGACGCGGGTCGCGGTCGCGGCCACCCGGCTCAGCGGGCGCAGCGACCAGCGGACCCAGAGCGCACCGGCCACCCCGGTCACGACGAGGGCCAGGCCGAAGACGATCCCGGCCACCAGTTCCAGGCGGTGCACGGCGGCCCGCGCCGGCTCCAGCGGCAGGCCGACGACCAGTACGTCCCCGTCCCGGCCCGGAGCGGCGACGACGCGGTAGTCGCCGAGCGCGGACAGCTCGACGGTGCGGGGCCTGCCGTCCACCGGTACGGCCGCGAGCCGCCGCCCGTCCGCGGCCGTCAGGTCGACGTCGAGGTCCGCGGCGGGGTCGCCGGAGCGGATGAGACCCTCGTGGGTGACCGTGCCGCGCACCAGGCGGGCGCCGAAGGTGCCGGTGGCCTGGCGGCGGGTGTCGCCGTACTCGTCGCCGTCGTGGTCGTCCCGGACCCGGCCGTTGTGCTCCAGGCTCTCCGGGAACCGGGTGCCTACCTGGGAGAGCTGCTCGTCCACCCGCTGAGTGAGGAAACCGTTCAGCTCGACGACCGCGGCGAGTCCGACAGCCGCGCAGCTCACGGCGAGGAGGACCACCAGGCCGACGGTGAGACGGGCGCGCAGGGTGCGCGGGGCGCGCGGGCGGGGCAGGGCGCGGGACAGGCGGCGGCGCAGGCGTGCTGCGAAGTTCACAGGACTCACGGGGCTCATCCGGTCACCGGCTTCAGGACGTAGCCGGCGCCGCGCACGGTGTGGATCATGGGTTCGCGGCCCGCGTCCACCTTCTTGCGCAGGTAGGAGATGTACAGCTCGACCACGTGGGCGCGGCCGCCGAAGTCGTAGGACCACACCCGGTCGAGGATCTGGGCCTTGCTGAGGACGCGGCGCGGGTTGCGCATGAGGAAGCGGAGCAGTTCGAACTCGGTCGGCGAGAGCTCGATCAGCTCGCCGGCCCGGGTCACCTCGCGCGCGTCCTCGTCCATCACGAGGTCACCCACGATCAGCCGTGGCCCCTCCTCCGGCCGGCGGGCCATCCCGGCCCGGCGCAGCAGCCCGCGCAGCCGGGCGACGACCTCCTCCAGGCTGAACGGCTTCGTGACGTAGTCGTCACCGCCCGCCGTGATGCCGGCGATGCGGTCCTCGACGGCGTCCCGGGCCGTGAGGAAGAGCACACACACGTCGGGCTTCACCTCGCGCAGCCGGCGCAGCACGGCGAAGCCGTCGGTGTCCGGGAGCATCACGTCGAGCACGACGGCGTCGGGCGCCAGCCCCCGGGCCTCGGTGAGGGCCGAGGCGCCGTCGGCGGCGGCGCGCACCTCCCAGCCCTCGTAGCGCAGGGCTCCGGTGAGCACCTCCGCGAGGTCGGGGTCGTCGTCGACGACGAGGACGCGCAGCGGGGTGCCGTCGGGTCGGGTCAGGGTGGGGTGGCCGGATCGGGTGGTGTTCATCGCGCCTCCCAGCATCGCCCCTGCGGCGAGCGGCGGGCCACGCGGGCACCTCTGAGTTTCCTCTGAGCCGGCTCTGTACGGCGCCCGCTCAGAGCTCGCTCAAAGCTTCGGCACGCACAGTTGCCCCTGGCCGTCGGCGCCCGGGTACGCACGGGTGCCGGCCGGCCGGCGGACGAAGCGACGAGGAAACGTGGGAACGAGGCGAGGCCTGATGACCACCGTGGACGCGGGGCGGGCCGCCCCGCCCCGGACCCGGACCCGGACCGCACGGTCCTCCCTCGCGGGACCGGTGCTGGCCGTGCTGTGGGCGGGAGCGGCGGCCGTGGTCTGGCTGTGGTGGGCGGACACGGGATCCGTGGTCGGTACGGCGGGCTGGCTGACCGGTGCCGGGCGGATCGCCGGGCTGCTGTGCGGGTACGCCTGCGCGGTGCTGGTCGGCCTGATGGCGCGGGTGCCGCTGCTGGAGGCGCGGATCGGCTCGGACCGGGTGGCTCGCTGGCACGCGATGGCCGGCCGGTACACGGTGTGCCTGCTGGTCGCGCACGTCGTGCTGATCCTCACCGGGTACGCCGCCCAGGACCGGGATTCGCTGTGGCACGAGACGGCCACCGTCGTCCTTGACTACCCGGACATGCTCAAGGCCACCGCCGGCACGGTGATCCTCCTCGCGGTCGGCGTCACCTCGGCGCGGGCGGTGCGCCGCCGGACGAGCCACGAGTTCTGGTACTACGTCCACCTCCTCACCTACGCGGCCGTCTTCCTCGCCTTCGGGCACCAGCTGACGCTGGGCGAGCAGTTCAGCGGCAACAGGCCGGCCACCGCCCTCTGGTACACGCTGTACGTCGGCGTGGCCGTCCTGGTGGTGTGGTTCCGGATCCTCGCCCCGGTCCGGCTCAACCGGCGCCACCGACTGCGTGTGGACTCCGTTCACAAGGAGGCTCCGGGTGTCTACTCGGTCGTCGTGCGCGGGCGGCACCTGGACGAGCTGAGGGCGCGGCCTGGGCAGTTCTTCCGCTGGCGGTTCCTGGGCGAGGGCCTGGGCTGGGCCTCGACGCCGTACTCCCTGTCCGCTCCCCCGCGCCCGGACCTGCTGCGGATCACCGTCAAGGCGCTCGGCGACCACAGCGCGGCCGTCCCGCTGCTGCGCCCTGGCACCCGGGTGTGGGCGGAGGGCCCGTACGGCTCCCTGACCTCCGACCGCGCCACCGGTCACCGGGCCCTGCTGATCGCGGCCGGTGTCGGGATCACCCCGCTGCGGGCGCTGTTCGAGACGCTCCCCGGCGAGGTCACCCTGCTCTACCGGGCGCGCACCGCGCGGGACCTGGCGCTGGGCGGCGAGCTGGAGGCGATCGCCCGCCGGCGCGGCGCGCGGGTGCTGTACGCGCTCAACGGGCAGCGGGGAGAACGGCCGGGCATCACGGCCGAGTCGCTGCACGCGGCCTGCCCCGGCCTGGCCGACCACGACGTGTACGTCTGCGGCCCGCACGGCTTCGCCCAGGACGTGTACCGCGCGCTGCGGGCGGCCGGGGTGCCGGACCGCCGTATCCACCACGAGTCGTTCGAACTGTGAGGCCCTGCGTGCACGCGTTGAACAAGAACCGCCCCTTCCGCCGCATCGTGCTGGCGAGTGCGGCCACGGTCTCGGGGATGGTGCTGCTGCTCTCCCTGAAGCCGCACACGAGCCCGGCCCTGGCGGCGGACACGGCCCCGCCCGCACCGAGCAGCAGCGCCGACGCGTCCGGCGCGTCCCCGGGGAAGAGCGGCGGAACGTCGAATTCCGGCACCCGGACCGTCACCGGCGACACCGTGCAGACCCGGTGGGGGCCGGTGCGGGTGCGGGTCACGATCGAGAACGGCAGGCTCACCGACGTCACCGCCCTCGCCCACCCGACGCAGAACCCGCGCGACGAGGAGATCAGCGGCTACGCCCTGCCCCAGTTGCGGCGCGAGGCGCTGGCGGCGCAGAGCGCGCGGATCGACACCGTCTCCGGCGCCACATACACCAGCGACGGCTACCGGCAGTCGCTCCAGTCGGCGCTGGACGCGTCGGGGCGCTGAACACTCGGCGCATGCGACGCGTATCTCTGGGCCAAGGGTCAAGTCCCCACGGAGGAACCGTGACCACCACGCTCGCAGGCGGTCGTGCCGCCCGCCGCCAGACGATGCGCCGCATCCGACCGCGCCGCTCCCCGGCCGTCCCGCTGCTGCTCGCGCTCTGGGCGGGCGCGGCGGCCGTGCTGTGGCTCTGGTGGCACGACACCCCGTCCATCGCCGACGACGACAGCAGGATCCTCAACGCGGGCCGCATCACCGGTCTGCTCGCCGGTTACCTGATGGCGCTGGTCGTGCTCCAGATGGCGCGCGTCCCGGCGCTGGAGCGCCGCGTCGGCTCCGACCGGGTGGCCCGCTGGCACGCCATGAGCGGCCGATACACGCTCTGCCTGGTCGTCGCGCACGTGTTCCTCACCATGTGGGGGTACGCGCTGCAGGCCGGCAGGTCGCTCGGCGACATCGTCCGGCAGACCGTCGACTCCGTCGAGACGCTTCCGGACATGGGCAAGGCCGCCGTCGGCGCGGGCCTGTTGGTGCTCATCGGGGTGACCTCGATCGGCGGGATCCGCCGCCTGCTGCCGTACGACACCTGGTACCACGTCCATGTACTGACGTACGCGGCGGTGTTCCTGACGTTCTGGCACCAGATCAGCTCCGGCAACGACTTCGCGGTGGAACCCTCCGCCAAGACCTTCTGGTACCTGCTGTACGGCTCGGTCACCGCGCTGGTGATCTGGTACCGGATCCTCACCCCGATCCGGCTGAACCTCCGTCACCGGATGCGTGTGGAGGCGGTGATCGAGGAGACGCCGGGCATCGTGTCCGTGCTGATCGGCGGCCGGAAGCTGCACAGGATGGGCGCCGAGGCGGGCCAGTTCTTCCGCTGGCGCTTCCTCGCACCGGGGATGCGGTTCAGCTCGCACCCGTACTCGCTGTCGGCGGCGCCCCGCCCCGGCATGCTGCGGATCACGGTGAAGGCGATCGGCGACCACAGCGCCCGGCTGGGCGATCTCACGCCCGGCACCCGGGTGTGGGCGGAGGGCCCGTACGGCGCGCTCACCGCGCAGCGGCGCAGCCGGGGCAAGGTACTGCTGGTCGCGGGCGGGGTCGGCATCACGCCGATGCGGGCGCTGTTCGAGACGCTGCCCGGGGCGTCCGGTGACATCACCCTGCTGTACCGGGCCAACACCACCCAGGACCTGGCGCTGTGGGACGAGCTGGCCGCGATCGCCGACGAGCGGGGCGCCCGGCTGATGTACGCGGTCAACAGCCCGGACGGCGAGCGTCCGGACATCTCCGCGGAGAACCTCCAGCGGAAGATCCCGGACATCGACCGGCACGATGTCTTCATGTGCGGCCCGCCCGGGTTCGCGCAGACGGTGTACGAGGCACTGCGCGGCGCGGGGGTTCCCGCCCGCCGCATCCATCACGAGTCGTTCGAGATGTGAGCGGAGCTGCAAAGAGATGAGGAAGAGCCACCCCGTTCGGCGCGTCGTGCTGGCCACCGCCGCCACCGTGTCCGGTGTCGTGCTGCTGCTGTCGCTGAAGCCGGCGACGGATCCGGCGGCGGCCTCGGCATCGGGCGCGGCCCCGCAGCGGACCGCGGGAACCCAGGGGGCACAGGGAGCGCCGCAGGGCGGAAAGCAGGACGGGGCGCGGGCCGCCGGCGGCTCCGGCACGGTGACCGGGGACGCGGCCACGACCCAGTACGGGGTCGTGCAGGTGCGCCTGACCGTCGCCGACGGGAAGATCACCAAGGCCGAGGCGGTGCGGGCGCCCAAGGGTGGGACCAGCGACCAGAAGACCGCGCTCGCCGTGCCGAGGCTCAACCGGGAGGCCGTGGACGCCCAGAGCGCGCGGATCGACTCCGTCTCGGGGGCGACGTACACGAGCGCGGGGTACAAGCAGTCGCTGCAGTCGGCGCTGGACAAGATGAAGGCGTCCCCATCGGGCTCGCCCACCGCCTCGTCAGCCTCGTCAGCCTCGTCCGCCTCTGCTTCCTCCGGCTCCTCGCGGCCCCGTACCGTCACCGGAACGGCCGTGCGGACGGAGTACGGCACGGTGCAGGTCCGGATCACGGTCAGCGGCGGCAGGATCACCAGCGCGGCGGCCGTGCAGGCGCCCAAGGGCGGGCTCAGCGACCAGAAGACGGCCCTCGCCGTGCCCCGGCTCAACCAGGAGGCGGTGGCGGCCGGGAGCGCGAACATCGACGCGGTGTCAGGGGCGACGTACACCAGCACCGGCTACAGGCAGTCGCTGCAGTCCGCGCTGGACCGGGCCGGTGACTGACGCGGTGTCCGAGCCGGCCGAGGCTCCCGCCGCGGTGCGGCACGCGGAGGAGGTCATGGGGACCGTCTTCTCCTTCGACGTCCGCGGCGGGCGACCCGATGCGGTGCGCGAGGCGCTGGCGGAGGCGGTCGCGGGCCTGCACCGCGTCGACGCGCTGTTCAGCACCTACCGCGAGGACAGCGAGGTGTCCCGGCTGGCCCGGGGCGAGCTGACGGCTGACCGGTGTGCTCCCGAGGTGGTCGAGGTACTGGAGCTGGCGGCCGAGGCGGAGCGGGTCAGCGAGGGGTGGTTCAGCATCCGCTACCGGGGTTCGCCGGACCCGACAGGGATCGTCAAGGGCTGGTCCGCCGAGCGGGCGGCGCGGCTTCTGGCATCGGTCGACGGGGTGTGCGGTGTGAGCGTGAACGGAGGAGGTGACGTCCAACTGCTGGGCGCGCCGGAGCCGCAGCGGCCGTGGCGGGTCGGGGTGTCCGATCCGCTGCGCCCGGGTGGGCTGGCGGCGGTGGTCTCGGCGGCCGGGGTGGCGGAGCTGTCCGTGGCGACGTCCGGTACCGCGGAGCGCGGGAACCACATCGTGGATCCGCGGACGGGCCGGCCGGCGGTCACGGACCTGGTGGCGGTGACCGTGGTGGGGCCGCGGCTGACGTGGGTGGACTGCTGGGCCACGGCCGCGTTCGCCATGGGGTCGAGAGCGGGGCTGGAGTGGCTGGAGTCCCTGCCGGACGTGGAGGCGTTGCTGATCACGGCCGGGGACGAGGTGCGGTGCACCGGGGGGCTGGCGGCGCGCCTGGGCTGAGGCGAACGGGCCGGGCGCGAGCGGCACTTCCGCACCGCGCGCCCCTTCTCCTTCGATTCATCCCCTTTCACCCAAATTCTGATGAAACATCTACTTTTTCCCCGAACAGCCATCCAAGTCCCGCCCTCAGCCGTATCCCCTGCAGTCCAGCATTCGGGAGGAACGAACATGGCGATCTTCAGCAGTCTCCTGCCCGCCAGGGGCTGGGACTACGGAGACGACTCGTCGCGTCACGACGACGATCGTCACGGGCACCGTCACGACCACGGTGACCACGGCGACCGCGGCGACCACGGCGACCACGGCCACGGCGACCACGGAAACGGCGGTCACGGCGGTCATGGCGGCGGCCACGGCGGTTACTGACCACACCCGAGGCCGGGCGGACCGGAGGCGCGGAGGACGCGGTCCGCCCGGCCACTCCTGCTCGAGGCTCGAGGAACGCAGGCCATGGCGCAGGTCCTTCGGCGTCTGCTGGCGGTCGGCGGGGAATCCGACGTCGTCGCGGCCGCTCCCCCGGTGCCCCCGCGTGAGGTGTTCCGGCGGTTCTGGCCCTACACCCGCGGTGGCCGGCGCTGGCTCGTGCCCGTCGTCCTGTTCAGCCTGATCGGTCCCGTCATCGACGCCGCGGAGATCTGGTTCTTCAAGGTCGTCGTGGACGACGTGCTCGTCCCCCGGGATCTGCGTCCGTTCCTGTGGATCGCACCGGCCTATCTGGGGCTCATCGTCGGCTCCGGCATGGTGGGGGTCACCGACGACCTGCTGTCGACCTGGGTCGGCGAACGCTTCCTGCTCTCGTTGCGCTCCGACGTGTTCCGGCACGTCCAGGGGCTCTCGCTCGGCTTCTTCGAACGCCGGCGGCTCGGGGACCTGCTGTCCCGGGTCACCGGCGATGTCGACGCCGTCGAGACCTTCCTGCTCTCCGGGGTGGCGGACGCCCTGTACTACGTGATCCGTCTCGGCGTCTTCCTGGGCCTGCTGTTCTACCTGAGCTGGGACCTCACCCTGCTCGCGCTCGTCATCGTGCCCTTGTTCTGGGCGGCCGCCCGGCACTTCTCACGGCTGTTCAAGCAGGCCTCGCGGGAGCGCAGGCGGCTCAGCGGCTCGATCAGCGCGATCGCCGAGGAGACGCTGGGCAACGTCGCCCTGGTGCAGGCGTACAACCGGCAGGGGTGGGAGCAGCGCCGGTTCGACAAGGAGAACGCCGGGAGATTCCGGGCGGCGATGGCCTCGGCCCGGATCCGTGCCGTCTACGGTCCCGTCGTCGAGATCATCGAGGTGGCCGGGGGCCTCGCGGTGATGGGCCTGGGCACCTGGAAACTGACGCAGGGACAGCTCACCCTCGGCGGGCTGCTGGTCTTCCTGGCGCTGATCGGCAATCTCTACGGACCGGTCCGCGACCTGTCCCACCTCGGCACCACCTTCTACACGGCCTCCGCCTCCGCCGAGCGGATCATCGAGCTGCTGGACCAGCACCCCGAGGTCGCCGAGGCGCCTCGCGCCCTGCGGATCGGCCGGGCGCGCGGTGACGTGCGGTTCGACGGTGTGTGGTTCGGCTACCCGGGCACGTCGCCCTGGGCGCTTTCGGACGTCTCGTTCCATGTGGCTCCCGGCGAGACGCTGGCCCTGGTCGGGGCCAGCGGGGCGGGCAAGTCCACCGTCGCGAAGCTCCAGTTGCGCTTCTACGACCCGGGCCGGGGAGCGATCCTCCTCGACGGGACCGACCTGCGGGACCTGCGCCTGGCCGACGTGCGCGAGAGCGTCGCGGTGGTGCTTCAGGAGACGCTCGTCTTCCACGGCACCGTGCGGGACAACATCGCCTACGGCCGTCCGGAGGCGACGCAGGCGCAGATCGTGGCGGCGGCGCGCGCGGCGGACGCGCACGAGTTCGTCGAGCGGCTGCCGGAGGGCTACGACACGCTGGTCGGCCAGCGCGGCCGGACGCTGTCCGGCGGACAGTGCCAGCGGCTGGCGATCGCCCGCGCGATGATCAGGGACGCGCCCGTGCTCCTGCTGGACGAGCCGACCACGGGTCTCGACGTCCGCTCGGGCCGGCGGATCATGGAGCCGCTGCGCCGCCTGATGGCCGGGCGGACGACGATCGTGATCTCGCACAACCTGCTGACCGTCCGGGACGCCACGCGCATCGTGGTCCTGGACCGCGGCCGGGTCGTCGAGCAGGGCGACCACGACGACCTGCTCGCGCGCGACGGGACGTACGCCCGGCTGCACCGGCTGAACGGCACGAGCACGAGCACGAGCAGCGCAAAATAGCGCGAACGGTACGAATGGCACCGGACCCCCAGGTAAAGTGCTGTCATGACGGTCCTCGCCCCCGAGGAGGCCCCGCCCCTGGCACCGGGCACCCCACCGGTCCAGGGCTACGAGGTGCTGGCCCATCTGACGCGCACCGGCTGGCTCGACGTCTATGACGCCTGGAGCACGGAACGCGACTGCCGCTGCGTGATCAAGGTGGTGCGGCCCGGCCGGCGCGACGAGCGGCGGCTGGGCGAACGGCTGCTGCGCGAGGGCCGCTGGCTGCGGGACTTCACGCATCCGCACCTGGTCCGCTGCTACGAGACCGTCGCCTCGCCCGAGCCGCTCGTCGTCCTGGAGACGCTGACCGGTGAGACGCTGTCCCACCTGGTGCACCGGCTGCGGCGCCGGCCGGCCGCCGCCGACGTGGCCCTGCTCGGGGTACAGCTGTGTTCCGCGGTGCACTATCTGCACGGCCGGGGCCTGCTGCACCTGGATCTCAAGCCGTCCAACGTGGTGGTGGACCGCGGCCGTGCGAAGGTGCTGGACCTGAGCGTGGCCCGGCCGCCCGGCCCCGCGCCCGCCGGCGTGGGAACGTGCTGCTATCTGTCACCGGAGCAGGCCCGCGGCGGACCGCTCACGGCCGCCGCGGACGTGTGGGGCATCGGCATCACCCTGTTCGAGGTCGCCTGTGGTGATCTGCCCTTCGAGTGCGGCGGGAGCGAGGACGAGCCCGGCACGGCGGCCGAGGCGGACGAGGGCACGGGCGGTCCGGACGACTGGTATCCGCAACTGGAGCAGAGCCCCCCGCCGTTGGCGTCCCTGCGACGCCTGCCGCTCGCCCTCGCCACCGCGGTGGACGGCTGCCTGCGGGCCGACCCGTCGGCCCGTCCGACGGTCACGGAGCTGGCCGCCGCCCTGGAGGCGACACTGCCCGGCGCGTACCGCGCGCCCCACGCCTGAGGCCCCTGCCGGGACCGGGCTCAGGTGGCCTCCGGAGCCTGCACCTGACCGATATGGAGCGGGGCTCGGGCGAGAACGGTGCCGTCGGAGGACGTCAGGCGGACTCCGGTGGCCTTCGCGGGGTCCACCTTGGCGGTCACGCCCCAGCTGCCGTGTCCGTCGCGCAGGGAGAAGTGGCCGACCGCGACGGCCGTACCGTCCTTGTGCTCCAGGAAGCAGCCGACCTTTCCGCTGTACGCGGCGCCGGGGCCGGGGCCGGGGAGAGCGACGGTCACGAACATCCAGCCCGGGTTGCCGGGGCGGGCGTAGATCTCGCCGACCGGTTTGCCGCTCGTGGCCGAGATGAGGTCCCCGAGCAGCACCGGTTCGGTCTCGACGGCGGGGGCGGGCGAGGCCGTGATCGTCTCGACGGCGTCGCTGATCCCCCAGCCGGCGAGCCCGCAGGCGACGGCGAACGCGGCCACGACCGAGGCGAGCCGCAGCCGGGCCCGGTGGGCACGGCCTCGCAGGTCCTGGAGCGCGAGGCCGGACGTGCGGGCGTGCGGGTTCTCGGGCTCGGTCACCTCCTGGACCAGCCTGCGCGCGACCCGGGTCTCGAAACCGTTCGGCGGAGGGCTGTCCGGGAGCAGCCCGATGAGCCGGTCACCGACGAGGGTCAGCTGCTCGACGTACTCCCGGCAGTCCGCGCACCGGTCCAGGTGGGCGACCGCCTCGGCCCGCTCGCGGCCGGACAGCACGCCCAGCGCGAGCTCGGCGCCGATCTCCCGCAGCTTCTCGCAGCTCATGTCATCGGACATGGTCGCCTCGGTTCGGGGACGCGAGTCTGGTGCGCAGTTTGGCCATCGCTGCCCTGATCCTCGTCTTGGCGGTACCCAGCGGGATGTGCTCCAGGTCGGCGATCTGCTGGGCCGTCATTCCATAGATACCCGCCATCACCAGGGCACGCGCCTGTTCCCGCGGCAGCCGCGCCACGGCCTCCCGGAGCTGGGCGGAGGCCTCGTCGGCCAGCGCCCACTGCTCGGGGCTCTCCGTGACGGCGCCGAGCAGCGCCTCGAGGTCCCCGGGTGCCACCGGCTGCGTCCGCCGGGCGCGGACGGCGTCGACCGCGAGGTTGTGCGCGATGGTCGTCAACCAGGTCGTGACCGACCCGCGGCGCGAGTCGTACATCTGCGCGTGACGCCAGGCGCGCTCGAACGTCTGCTGGGCGATGTCCTCGGCGAGCTGCGGATCCCCGACGATGGCCATGGCCACACCGAAGACCCTGTGCTGGAACCTGCGTACGAAGGCGACGGCGATCTCCGGGTCGCCCTCGGACAGCCCGGACAGCAGGGCCTCGTCCGGGAGACGGTCCGCGGGGAACCGGAATCCCGACACACCCCTGTATACGGCCGACCGCCGCCAGGGGATTGCCCCCCGGCCTCGGAAGATCACATTCCTATTGTCCGCCGTCGGGCCGTGGCCCGCACGCGGGTCAGTGCCCGTTCTGGGCCAGACGCAGCATGTGGTCCGCCAGTGCCTGCCCGCCGTCCGGGTTGCGGCTGATCAGCATCAGGGTGTCGTCGCCGGCGATCGTGCCCAGGATGTCGTGCAGTTCCGCCTGGTCGATCGCGGAGGCGAGGAACTGGGCGGCGCCGGGAGGGGTGCGCAGGACCACGAGGTTGGCCGAGGCCTCCGCGGAGATCAGCAGCTCCTGGGACAGGCGCCGCATCCGCTCCTCCTTCGCCGACTCGCCCAGCGGGGCGCGCGGGGTGCGGAACCCGCCCTCGCTCGGCACCGCGTAGATGAGGTCGCCGTCGTTGTTGCGGATCTTGACCGCGTTCAGCTCGTCGAGGTCGCGGGAGAGCGTCGCCTGGGTGACGCTCAGCCCGTCGTCGGCGAGCAGCTTGGCCAGCTGGCTCTGCGACCGCACCGGCTGCCGGTTGAGGATGTCCACGATCCGGCGGTGGCGGGCGGTGCGGGTCTGCGGCACGGCGGGCCCGGCGCCCGCCGCCTGCTCGTTGTCCTGCGCCTGGCTCATCGTCGTCTCATTCTCCGGCTCGTCCGTCCCCACTGGCGTCGAGGATGCCGGAGAGCGCCCGGAGGAAGGCGCCGGCCTCGTCGTCGCGGAGGTTGAGCGGCGGCATGAGCCGTACGACGTCGGGGGCGGGCGCGTTCACCAGGAACCCGGCCTCCTGGGCCGCCTGCTGCACCTGCTGCGCGAGCGGCCCGGTGAGCACGATACCCAGCAGCAGGCCCGCACCCCGGACATGGTCGATCAACGGGTGGTTCAGCGCCTCGACACCGGCGCGCAACGTCTCGCTCTGCCGCTTGACGTTGTCCAGCAGGCCCTCGTCCGCGATGGTGTCGAGGACGGCGAGGCCCGCGGCGCAGGCGACCGGGTTGCCGCCGAAGGTGGTGCCGTGGTGGCCGGGCCGCAGCAGCTCGGCGGCGCGGCCGAAAGCGACGGTGGCGCCGAGCGGCAGCCCGCCGCCGAGGCCCTTGGCGAGGGTGACGACGTCGGGCAGGACGCCCTCGTGGGCCTGGTACTCGAACCAGTTGCCGGTGCGGCCGACGCCGGTCTGCACCTCGTCCAGGACCAGCAGGGCGCCGGTGGCGGCGGTGATGGCGCGGGCCGCCTTGAGGTAGCCGGCCGGGGGCACCACGACGCCGTTCTCGCCCTGGATCGGCTCGATGATCACCAGAGCGGTCTCCTCGGTGACCGCAGCGGCGAGGGCCTGCGCGTCGCCGTAGGGGACGTGGGTGACGTCGCCGGGCAGCGGCAGGAAGGGTTCCTGCTTGCCGGGCTGGCCGGTGAGGGCGAGGGCGCCCATGGTCCGGCCGTGGAAGCCGCCCGTGGTCGCCACCATGTGGCCGCGCCCGGTCAGCCGGCCGATCTTGAAGGCGCCCTCGTTGGCCTCGGCGCCGGAGTTGCAGAAGTAGACCTTGCCGTCCCGGCCGAAGAGCTGGAGCAGCCGCTCGGCGAGGGCGACGGGCGGTTCGGCGATGAACAGGTTGGAGACGTGGCCGAGGGAGGCGATCTGCCGGCTCACGGCCTCGACGACGGCCGGGTGGGCGTGGCCGAGGGCGTTGACGGCGATGCCGCCGACGAAGTCGGCGTACTCTCGGCCGTCGGCGTCCCAGAGCTTCGCGCCCGCGCCGCGCACGAGGGGCAGCCGCGGGGTGCCGTAGTTGTCCATGAGCGCGCCCTGCCACCGCGCGGTCAGTTCCTCGTTGCTCATGACTCCCCCTCGGTGTCCGGCTCGTCGGGCACGACCATGGTGCCGATGCCCTCGTCGGTGAAGATCTCCAGCAGGATGGAGTGCTGGACGCGCCCGTCGATGACGCGGGCGGTGTGGACGCCGTTGCGCACGGCGTGCAGGCAGCCCTCCATCTTGGGCACCATCCCGGAGGACAGCTCCGGCAGCAGCTTCTCCAGCTGGGACGCGGTGAGGCGGCTGATCACCTCGTCGGAGTTCGGCCAGTCCTCGTAGAGGCCCTCGACGTCGGTGAGGACCATGAGGGTCTCGGCGCCCAGTGCGGCAGCGAGTGCCGCAGCCGCCGTATCGGCATTGACGTTGTAGACATGTCCGTCGTCCTGGCTACGGGCGATCGAGGAGACGACCGGGATACGGCCGTCGGCGAGCAGGGCCTCGATGGCGCCGGTGTCGATCTCGGTGATCTCGCCGACCCGGCCGATGTCGACCAGTTCGCCGTCGATCTCGGGCAGGTGCCTGGTCGCCGTGATGGTGTGCGCGTCCTCGCCGGTCAGGCCGACGGCGAGCGGCCCGTGCTGGTTGAGCAGACCGACGAGTTCACGCTGCACCTGTCCGGCGAGCACCATCCGGACGACGTCCATGGCCTCCTCGGTGGTGACGCGCAGGCCGGCCTTGAACTCGCTGACGATGCCGTGCCGGTCGAGGGCGGCGCTGATCTGCGGGCCGCCGCCGTGCACGACGACCGGCTTGAGGCCGGCGTGGCGCAGGAAGACGACGTCCTGGGCGAAGGCGCTCTTCAGTTCCTCGTTCACCATCGCGTTGCCGCCGAATTTGATGACGACGGTCTTGCCGTGGTGACGGGTCAGCCAGGGCAGCGCCTCGATGAGGATCTGCGCCTTGGGCAGGGCGGTGTGCTTGCGTGTGGGCGCGGCGCTCATGACGAGTACGCGCTGTTCTCGTGGACGTATTCCGCGGTCAGGTCGTTGGTCCAGATCGTGGCCGTCCGGTCGCCGGCCGCGAGGTCGGCGACGATGTGCACCTCGCGGTAGCGCATGTCGACCAGGTCGCGGTCCTCGCCGACGCCGCCGTTCTTGCAGACCCGGACGCCGTTGATGGCGACGTTGAGTCGGTCCGGCTCGAAGGCGGCCTTCGTGGTGCCGATCGCGGACAGGACACGGCCCCAGTTGGGGTCCTCGCCGTGGATCGCGCACTTGAGGAGGTTGTTGCGGGCGATGGAGCGGCCGACCTCGACGGCGTCCTCCTCGGTCGCGGCGTTGATCACCTCGACCTTGATGTCCTTGCTGGCGCCCTCGGCGTCGCCGATGAGCTGCCGGCCGAGGTCGTCGCAGACCTGGCGTACGGCGTCGGCGAACTCGTCGTACTCGGGGGTGATGCCGGAGGCGCCGGAGGCGAGCAGCAGCACGGTGTCGTTGGTGGACATGCAGCCGTCGGAGTCGACGCGGTCGAAGGTGACCTTGGTGGCGGCGCGCAGGGCGCGGTCCAGGGTCGCGCTGTCGAGGTCGGCGTCGGTGGTGAGGACGACCAGCATGGTGGCGAGGCCGGGCGCGAGCATGCCGGCGCCCTTCGCCATGCCGCCGACGGTCCAGCCCGCCCGGGTGACCACGGAGGTCTTGTGGACGCTGTCGGTCGTCTTGATGGCGATGGCGGCCTTCTCGCCACCGTGCTCGCTGAGCTGGGCGACGGCCTGGTCGACGCCGGGCAGCAGCTTGTCCATCGGCAGCAGGACGCCGATCAGGCCGGTGGAGCAGACGGCCACCTGACCGGGCGCGTGACCGCCCGTCTCCTCGTGGCCCGCGGCGTTGAGGGACTCGGCGACCTTCTCGGCGGTGGCGTGGGTGTCCTGGAAGCCCTTGGGGCCCGTACAGGCGTTGGCGCCACCGGAGTTGAGGACGACCGCGGTCACCTCGCCGGCCTTGAGTACCTGCTCGGACCACAGCACCGGCGCGGCCTTCACACGGTTGGAGGTGAAGACACCGGCGGCGGCGCGGCGGGGTCCGTTGTTGACCACGAGGGCCAGGTCGGGATTGCCGTTCTGCTTGATCCCGGCGGCGACACCCGCCGCCGTGAATCCCTTGGCTGCCGTGACACTCACGGTGCGACTCCGATCGTGGAAAGCCCGGTGGTCTCGTGGAACCCGAGGGCGAGGTTCATGCTCTGGACGGCACCGCCCGCGGTGCCCTTGGTCAGGTTGTCGATGGCGCTGATCGCGATGATGCGGCCCATCGCCTCGTCGTACGCGACCTGCACCTGAACGGCGTTGGAACCGTAGACGGACGCCGTGGCGGGCCACTGGCCCTCGGGGAGCAGGTGGACGAACGGCTCGTCGGCGTACGCCTTCTCGTAGGCGGCGCGGACGGACTCGGCGGTGACGCCGTCCTTCGCCTT
Source organism: Streptomyces sp. NPDC002520 (assembly GCF_053595235.1). Lineage (NCBI taxonomy): Bacteria > Bacillati > Actinomycetota > Actinomycetes > Kitasatosporales > Streptomycetaceae > Streptomyces > Streptomyces sp. NPDC002520. The sequence goes on from NZ_JBSFXG010000038.1 coordinate 44,859, forward strand.
CGCGCTGCACGTGGCGAGAATGCCGCGGGGCATCGGCGCGAGGGTCGGCGTGAAGGAGACGGCGACCCGCTCCCCCGCGGCCGCGCTGAGGTTCTGGATCATCTCGGGGGTGTGCCGGTGGCCGCCGCCGACGCCGTAGGGCGACATGGAGCCCATGACCTCGCTGCCCAGCAGGTGGGGCTTGGCCGCCTTGCCCGCGCCGGAGGTGCCGGAGGCGGCGACGATCACGGCCTCGGGCTCGGCGAGTGCGGCGGTGTAGGCCGGGAACAGGGCGAGCGTGACGGCCGTGGGGTAGCAACCGGGCACCGCGATGCGCTTGGACCCCTCCAGCGCGGCGCGGGCACCCGGAAGTTCGGGGAGGCCGTAGGGCCAGGTGCCGGCGTGCGGGGAGCCGTAGAACCGCTCCCAGTCGGCGGGGTCCGTGAGCCGGAAGTCGGCGCCCATGTCGATGACGAGGACGTCCGGGCCGAGCTGCTCGGCGACGGCGGCGGACTGCCCGTGCGGCAGCGCCAGGAACACCACGTCATGCCGACGGCCCTGCCCCGCCAGCACCTCGGGCGTGGTCTCGGCCAGCACGCGGTCGGCCAGGGGCAGCAGGTGTGGTTGCAGCGTGCCGAGCCGCTGGCCGGCGTTGGAGTTGCCGGTCAGGGCTCCTATCTCGACCTCGGGGTGTGCGAGGAGCAGGCGCAGGACCTCTCCGCCCGCGTATCCGCTCGCTCCGGCCACTGCCGCTCGTACCGCCATGTCCACCCTCCTCTGGATGGCATGACTATACGTAGTCATGCACGTTTATGCAACGGTCTCCCGTCGGGGAAGATCCCTGCGATCCCCGCGGGGAAGCATGATCCGGCGCGAGACGACGAACGTCACGGGGATCGCCGCCGCGGAGGCGAGAAGAGGGGCGAAGCGGCTTCCGGCGTGGAGGACGTCGACGATCACGTACACCCCGGCGGTGGTGATCAGGAAATTGGTGACGTTGGTCAGCGGGAAGAGCAGGAATTTCCGCCAGGTCGGACGCGTCCTGTAGGTGAATCGCGCGTTCAGGAAAAAGGACCCGATCATGCTGAGCAGGAATGCCAGAATATGCGCACCGAGATACGGAAGCCAAGCGAGCAACATCAGATAGAGGCCGTAGTAGGTGGCCGTGTTGATCACGCCGACCACGGCGAAGGTGACCATCTGTCTCGACATCAGGGGATGAGGTCCTTCGTCCGTTCCACGTCGGCCGCCTGCACCTGGAAGTGCGGGCGCCCCTTCACCTCGTAGTAGATGCGGCCGGTGCACTCCCCGATGACCCCCGGCATCACCATCTGCACGCCGGCGAGTGCGGTGACCGCGGTGATGATGGTGACATACCCGAGTGTCCGGACCCCGTTGGCCATCGCGGCGCCCACGATCCACGCGGTGTACAGCCCCGCGCACAGCAGCAGGCCCATGCCGAGCCAGAGGGCGGCGCGCAGCGGCCGGTTGCTGAAGGAGAGCAGGCCGTCGAGGCCGTAGTCGAGCAGGCCCCGGAAGGACCAGGAACTGCGGCCGGCCTCGCGGGCCGCGTTGTCGTACTCGAAGGTGGTGCTGGGGAAGCCGACCCAGGCGAACAGGCCCTCGGAGAAGCGGTTGTACTCGCTGAGGTTCAGATCGCGTCCACCACGCGGCGCGACATCAGGCGGAAGTCGCCCACGCCGTCGACGAGTTCGACGTCGACCAGGCGGTTGACGAGCCGGTAGTACAGGCGGGCGGTGAGGGTGCGGGCCGTGACGGTCGCGCCGAACGCGGCGGCGCCGGTCCCCACCCCGCTCCTGCCGCTCCCCCCAGGGCGCGTAGTCGTCCAGGTGCGAGAGCCTGAGCCGGATGGCCACGGCGGAGGTGGCGGCGCTCTCGCCGAGCTGCGCGCCGATCAGCAGGACGACGGCCAGGCCGGCCAGCCGGGCACGGCCCGGGGCTCGGGCGAGCCCCAGCAGGGCCAGTCCCAGGAGGGCGCCGGCGACGGCGAGCGCGAGCACCGGCCAGATCCACCACCGTACGAGGTCGCTGCGGCTCGCGACGGCGGTGATCAGGGCGAGCGGAGCGGCGGCACGCGTGGTGGCACGCGTGACCGTGCGGGGCTCAACGGGCGGGGTCGAGCGGTCCATTTGCCGGCAGGCCCCCAGCGCATTCTGTTCGGTGATTTCGCGGGGTCAGACGGAGCGAATTTGCCCATGGTTGTGCGCGCATCGAAAAAAGGGGTTACGCGCATCGAATACGGGAAACGGATTATGAACTTCTCAATCGCGCGGGAAACTCCGGATTCCGGTGAGGTGATGTCGGGGTGAACCGGCCTGCCCGTCCGCTCCCCGTAGGCTCGATCCCATGGATGTGGCGGCGGGTGTGTTCTGGCCGGTTTCGGACGTTCTGACTCATCTGTCCGGGCGTTGGCGGGTGACGCGCGAGGTGCGGGACCTGGCGGGCGGCGACGAGGGACGCTTCGAGGGCGTCACCGTCTTCGCTCCCCTCCCGGACGGCGGTCTGCTGCACGAGGAGTCCGGCACCTTCACCTGGCAGGGCGTGGCGCGGCCCGCGACCCGGACCCTGCGGTTCCTGCCGGGGCGGGCGCCCGGCACGGCGGACGTGCGGTTCGCGGACGGACGGCCCTTCCACGACCTGGACCTGACGACGGGGCGGTACGTCGCCGGTCATCCGTGCGCGGCCGACCTCTACCGCGGCGAGTTCACCGTCCGGGACGCCGACCACTGGCGTACGGTCTGGCGAGTCGGCGGCCCGGCGAAGGACCTCGTGCTCACCACGGACTACGTGCGCGAAGGCTGACGGCCGCCCGCGCAAGGGCCGGTCACGCGCGGGACGGCTACGTGCGCGTGGGCTGGGCGGACACCCCGTCGAGGCGGAGGTTCCAGCGGCCCGAGCGGCCGGTCACGGTGGTCGTCGACAACGGGCGCACGTCGATGTTCCAGTAGCTGGCCGGCGGTGCCTTCAGGACGTACACCAGGGCGGCACGGATCACCGAGGGCTCGGCGACCGCGACGATCTGGCCGCTGTCCTGCGCGGGCCGGGTGTCGAGCCAGCCGCCGACCCGGGAGATGAAGGCCAGCAGCGACTCGCCGCCGTGCGGGGTGGAGCGCGGGTCGGCGAGCCAGGCGTCCACCGCCGCCGGCTCACGGGCCATCGCCTCGCCCAGCGTCAGCCCGCGCCAGCGGCCCATGTCGCTCTCGCGCAGGGCGAGCTGGACCAGTGGCGCGTAGCCGAGGGCGTCCCCGGTGGCGCGGCTGCGCGCGGTCGGCGAGCAGTAACGCAGGTCGGCGGCGGCCAACGGCACCAGGCACCCGGCGAGGCGCTGCACCTCGTCCCAGCCCGCCTGGTCCAGCGGCCGGTCGTCCTCGAAGCGCTCGGCGAGCAGCGCGGAGCTGCGCGCGGCGGCCACGAAAGTCACCCGAAGTGGCATGCGGTGATGGTGTGCCGCGGATCTACGCGGGTCAAGAGCTGTCGGCTGTGAGCTACCCAGGGTTGACCCCTGCTCACTCGAAGAGGTGCGCCATCCACTGCTCGGGCCGCTCCAGCGGACGGAAGCCCAGCTTCTCGTACACGCCGTGGGCGTCGTCCGTGGCCAGCACGAGGCGCCGCAGCCCGTAGGGCCGCAGGTGGTCGCGGATCCGGCCGACGAACGCGGTGCCGAGACCCTTGCCGCGCGCCGAGGGATCCACGTACACGTCGGCGAGCCAGGCGAACAGCGCCCGGTCGGTCACCACGCGCGCGTACGCCACCTGCTCCCCCGTGGCGCTCTCGTACACGCCGAAGTTGATCGAGGAATCCATCGCACGTTCGTGCTTGTCGCGGGGGCGGTCGATCGCCCAGTACGCGTCGGTCGACAGCCAGCGGTGGACGCGGTCGACGTCGACGCGGGCGGTGTCTGCGGAGAACTCGTAGCCGTCGGGGAGGGCGGGTGCGTCGTTCATGGGCGGGATCCTCGCAGGCGGCAGGGGCTGCGGTCGAGCCGATTCCGCCCGAGGCGGCGGCCTGCTTCTGCGGCCTGGCGGATCCGGCGCTAGAGCACTTCGTCGCAGGCCGTGCGCAGCCGCCGTACGCCCTCCGCGATCTCTCCGGTACCGGCGACCGCCGCGAAGCTCAGGCGCAGGTGGGCCGCGGGGGGTTCGGCGCTGAAGTAGGGGCGGCCCGGGGTGAGGGCGACGCCCGCGCGCAGGCCCGCCGCGGTCAGGGCCGCCTCTCTCTCAGAGCCGGAAGCCTGGGAGGTGCCCCCGGCACCATCGGGAAGGCGGATCCACAGGTGGTAGCCGCCGGACGGGACGTGGGGCAGGGCGAGTTCCGGCAGGTGCAGGGCGAGCGCGCCGGTCATGGCGTCGCGCCGGGCCTTCAGCTCGGCGGACAGGGACCGCAGATGGCGGGGCCAGGCCGGGGAGCCGACGAGTTCGAGGGCGGCCTCCTGCAGCGGGCGCGGGACGAAGAAGCTGTCCACGATCTGGATGGCGCGCAGGCGTTCCAGCACCGGTCCGCGCGCGGCGAGGGCACTCACCCGGAAGCTGGGCGAGGTCGCCTTGGTCAGCGAGCCGACGTGGACGACGACACCGTCGGGGTCATCGGCGGCGAGCGGTCGGGGCAGCGGGCCCGCGTCCGCGTGCACGAGGCGGCGTACGAAGTCGTCCTCGATCACGAACGCGCCCGCGGCCCGGGCGATGCGCAGCACCTCGGCGCGGCGGTCGGGGGCCAGCACGGCGCCGGTCGGGTTCTGGAACAGGGGCTGGCAGACGAACACCCGGGCTCCGCTGGCCCGGAAGGCGTCGGCGAGGAGGTCGGGCCGGACGCCGTCGGGGTCGACCGGCACCGGGACCGGGCGCAGTCCGGCGGCGCGGGCCAGGGCCAGCATGCCCGGATAGGTGGGCGACTCGACGAGGACCGGCGCACCGGGCGGGGCCAGCGCCCGCAGCGCCGTGGCGAGGGCGGCCTGGCCACCGGCGGCGATCAGCACCTCCGCCGCGGTGACGGCCCCGCCGATGCCGCGCGCGAACCACTCCCGCAGTTCCGGCAGCCCGTCCAGCGGCGGCCGCCCCCAGGCGCCGGGACGCCGTCCGGCGCGGGCGAGGGCCGCCGCCATGGCCCGCTCGGGCTGCAGGGAGGGGTGCGGATATCCGCCGTTGAACTCCAGCACGCCCGGGGGCGGGGTGGTGAGCGAGACCGTGACCCCGGAGGCGTCCACCGAGCGCGGTACGAGGTCGGTGCCGTCGGCGCTCAGCGCGACCTCCTGCCAGGAGGTGTCCCCGGCGGGCGCGGCGGCGGTGTGGGGCCGTGCGCGGAAGGCGCCGGCGCCGGGCCGCGTGACCACCAGTCCTTCGGCGGCCAACTGGGCCAGGGCCCGGGAGACGGTCACCGGACTCACCCGGAACCGCTCGACCAGGGCCCTGCTCGACGGGAGTTTTCCATCGACTGAGTAGCGGTGAAGCTCCCGCCGGAGCTGTTCTGCCAGATCAGCGACACTGCTACGCTCGTGCATGAGAGCACAGAGTAGCGCTACTACCGCAACGGCGATAGCGGTCCCCGCCCCCTCCGAGCACCGGGGTCTCGGCACCGGGCTGGCCGCCCTCGGTGTGACCGCCTTCTCCCTCACCTTCCCGTCCACCGCCTGGGGTCTGGAGAGCTTCGGACCCTGGTCCCTGGTGGCCGCGCGCAGCGTCCTCGCGGCGCTCGTGGCCGGCGGGTGTCTGCTGGTCATGCGCGTGCCGCTGCCGGAGCGCCGGCATCTGCCGGGGCTGGCCGTCGTCGCGGCCGGGGTGGTGCTCGGGTTCCCGCTGCTGACCACGCTCGCGCTCCAGACCTCCACCACCGCGCACGCCGCCGTCGTGGTGGGTCTGCTCCCGTTGACCACGGCCGCCCTGTCCGCGCTGCGCATGGACCACCGTCCCTCGCGCCGGTTCTGGGTGGCGGCCCTGGCGGGCGCGGCGGCCGTGCTCGCCTTCACCGTCGGGCAGAGCGGCGGCGCCCTCACCGCCGCCGACGCGTATCTGTTCGCGGCGCTCGTGGTGTGCGCCGCCGGGTACACCGAGGGCGGCAGGCTGGCCCGGACCATGCCGGGCTGGCAGGTCATCGGCTGGGCGCTGGTGCTGTGCCTGCCGCTGACCGTGCCGGGTGCCGCGCTGGCGCTGGTCCACGAGCCGGTGCACATCACCTGGCACGGGGTGACCGGTCTGCTGTGGGTCGCGGTGATCTCGCAGTTCCTCGGACTGGTCGTCTGGTACCGGGGGATGGCGGCCGTCGGCATTCCGAAGGCGAGCCAGTTGCAGTTGGCCCAGCCGCTGCTCACACTGGTGTGGTCGGCACTGCTATTGGGCGAGCACCTCACTGCGGCAGCTCCGCTGACCGCCGTCGCCGTGCTCGTGTGCATCGCCGTCACCCAGAGGTCGTGACCGTGAGGAGGGCCTGCAGATGCGCGCATCCAAGGGCGACAAGTTTGTCCAGCACGGCCGGGTGGTCGGACAGCACGACAAGATCGGCGAGATCGTCGAGGTGATGGGCCAGGAAGGCAACCCGCCGTTCCGCGTCCGCTTCGACGACGGGCACGAGGGCATCTGCTCCCCCGGCCCCGACACCGAGATCCGGCACAAGGAAACCCGGCCGTCGTAGCTCAGAGCGGTGGCTTCGCCGGCCGTCGGTAGTGGTCGACCATCACCCGCTCCATCGCCCCGACGGGATCCCTCGCCACGTCCCCGGCGGCGAAGAGCATGTGCCCGCGCACCTGCGGGTGGCGGGCGGCGAGCGTGAGGTGCCGGGACAGCTCGGCCGGGTCCTGCCAGGCCGTGGGCTGCCCGGCAGCCCCCGCTTTGTAGAGCGCCTCGCCGCTGTACAACCCTGTGGCGGTGCCCGGGCGACGTCCGCCCACCAGTCGACCAGCTTCGCGTAGTCGGCGGCGGCGGCGAAGCGGATGTTCCAGTACACCTGAGGGGCGAGGTAGTCGATCCAGTGCTCGCGGACCCATCTGCGGGTGTCCGCGTGGGTCGTACGTCCGCACGCCCGCGCGCGTGTCGGAGCCGCGCGGGTCGGTGGCGGCGTTGCGCCACACCCCGAAGGGGCCGCCCCCGAACCGGGTGCCGGGCCGGACCCGCCTCACGGCCGCCGCCATCTCCTGCACCGGCTTGTCGATGTCGTCGCGGCGCCGGGTGACCCGGGTGCCGAACACCCCCATGCGCTCCGGAATCGATCCGTCACGGATCGTACCGCGCGCCGCGATCTCTCCCACCCAGACGATCGATCATCGATACTTGACGGTAACGTGCACGGTCAAAGCAGGAGCCGAACACGGCGGTCCTGCCAGAGCCGGAGAACCAGCGAAGGGGACGATGTGACAGGCATGCCAGGGGGAGACATCGCTCGCGTCGGAGTCGTGGGCTGCGGCCAGATGGGCGCGGGTATCGCCGAGGTGTGCGCCCGCGCGGGACTGGACGTGAGGGTCGCCGAGACCACCGGCGAGGCCCTGGAGATCGGCCGTACGCGGCTGTTCAACTCCCTGGCCAAGGCCGCCGAGCGCGGCAAGATCAGCGAGGAGGAGCGGGAGGCCACGCTGGCGCGGCTGAGCTTCACCACCGACCTCGGCGAGTTCGCCGACCGCGACCTGGTCATCGAGGCCGTCGTGGAGAACGAGCAGGTCAAGACCGAGATCTTCCAGGTCCTCGACCAGGTGGTGACCCGCCCGGACGCGATCCTGGCCTCGAACACCTCCTCCATCCCGCTGGTGAAGCTCGCGGTCGCCACCTCCCGGCCCGACCACGTCGTCGGCATCCACTTCTTCAACCCGGCCCCGGTGCAGAACCTGGTCGAGCTGATCCCGGCGCTCACCACCTCCGAGGGCACGCTGAGCCGCGCCCAGCTCTTCGCCGAGAAGGTGCTCGGCAAGCACGCCATCCGCGCCCAGGACCGCTCCGGCTTCGTCGTCAACGCGCTGCTGGTGCCCTACCTGCTCTCCGCGATCCGCATGTTCGAGTCGGGCATCGCGAGCCGCGAGGACATCGACAACGGCATGGAGATGGGCTGCGCCCACCCGATGGGTCCGCTGAGGCTGTCCGACCTCATCGGCCTGGACACCATCGTCTCGATCGCCAACTCGATGTACACCGAGTACAAGGAGCCGCTGTACGCCGCTCCCCCGCTGCTCCAGCGCATGGTCGAGGCGGGCCGGCTGGGCCGGAAGACCGGCTCGGGCTTCTACACGTACTAGCGAGTGCGGCGACGCCGCCAAGTGGCGCTGTTCAAGGGCGAATTCACCGGACCAGCGCCCACGGCGGCGCTGCCGTGGGTGGCTCTCGCGGCGCCCGCCCGGGCCTCATCCGCGCGTCCTCGCCCAGCCCGTGTGGACTGCACGGGGACGCGGCCTGGTGAGCGGCATCGACCGACATCAAACAGGCTCTGACCTGGGGCTTTGTGTCTTTCGAAGCTGTCAGGGCCTTTCCCGCTTACTCAGCGGAAAGTCCCTGGAAAGTCCCCGGGACAGAGCTGAAAGTCCCTGAAAAGTCCCTGGTTCGGAGCGGCCCGTCCAGCGCTTGCGGGCCCAGCACGGGGGTCGCGGGCAACTGCATTCGAACCCGGGACCTACGCATTACGAGACCATGAGCGTTCGTGTTGCCTGGTACCTCGTCGTGCTGCGTGGTGACGTTTTTCCTGATCAGAGCACGTGCGACAGGTTGACCTGCGCCACCCCGTGATGCATGGTCCAAAGGCGTCTGTCCACCGGCTGTCCACCGACGGGGTTGTCACCGGCCCAGCAGCGAGACCGGAGCTGGGCTCCCGACCACGCGTTCGACCGATCGGAGAGTCGAACGGAAGCCACTGTAGGACCTCCACAAGCACCCCTTCGCTGGGGTTCGGGCATCCTTTCCTCCCAGTCAGACTCGGGTGATGGGGATGAACGGCAGGTTCCGTTCGAACTCCGGTGGCTCCCCCCTTCCAGCTCCTACGCTGGTGGCCGGCAACCCCGAGTCCGCGCCTCCGGGATTTCGGCGCGGCCTCAGCGACAGGGAGGACGTTGATAGTGACCGCAGACCGACGCGCGGGAGGCACCGGCACAGACATGGTCGTGGTCACCGCCTTGCTGGTCTTCTTCGGAGTAGTGGCCTGCACAGCGCTGTACGCACCCCGCGAATACAGCGACCGGGCATTCCGGCTGCTGGACTGGATGAAGGGCAGCTCTGAGCCCCCGGCCCCGGCGCCCGATCCGCCGGTCCGGCGCCGTGGTCAACAAGGAGGACGCTGAGGGACAACGGCGGATGTCCCGGAGAGTGCGACCGCCGGTATCGCCCCGATGCCCTCAGCCCGCGCTGCGTCGGCAAGAGGTGTGCGCGAGGCTCCGGCAGGGGATTCGAACCACTCGGGGCACCGGAGACCGGTGCACTGGCGGTTCTCTCGGCAGACCGCCCGGTCTCAGCTCCAGAGGTGCGCAGAGCGTCGCGCCCCGACCAGGCTCGCGTGCGATGCCCCCACGGGCAACGGCGCTGTGGTGTCGGTTCGGGGGCGTCAGGTGAGGTCTTCAGCACAGGGTGCCGGGTGGGTACTTCATCACCGCCTCCTGGTGCGGGTCCCAGACCCATATCCACGACGTGCGCCACAGGATGGGCAGTTCGTAAACCGGCTCGGCGTACGGGCTGGCCTCTTCCCCGGTGACGGGATCCCCGGTGGACGCGTCCACCCAGCCGGTCTCGACGGGCGCCGGCCGCCAGCTGGGGTCGCCCACGAGGATCGCCTGGGCGTACCGGATTCCGACGGTTCCCTCGGGCCAGGGAAGTCGCCACTCGCGTTCGTGCATCCAGGTCGATCCCGCTCCCGTGCGGACGCTCCAGTGCGCGAGTCCGGCCTCCTGGAACTGTGCGTGTACCGCGTCCGGGACGTAGGCGACGGAGCCCCCGCCGGCGCTGAGGATCGCGGAGCGGTGGGTGACGATGCCCCAGGGGGAGAATCGGCCGATGCCGATGAGGTACTTGAGGTGGTCGGGCGGGCTTTCGGAGAAGCAGATGCACCGGGTGGTCGCGCCAAACGGCGCGTACGCCCGGAACTGCTTCTCTCGCAGGATGCTGTCCAGGCGTTGCTGAGCGCTCATGACCTGGATCGACTCCGGTACCCAGTCGGGCCGTTGTCCGTTGCGACCGGTGAAGTGGTACAGATAGTCGCTCTGCGCTGGGCCGACGACTCCCAGATCCAGCATCGTCACCTTGCAGGTCCCCCCTCTTCGTTCAGCCGCGACCGCGGCCCCCGGTACGTCATACACGAAGAGAGAGGACCCGCCATTCGCGGCGCGCTACTCCATGTCGCACGTGCAGGGCGAGCACCGGTGGACTGGCGTCGGCACTGTGCGGCAGTAGCCGCACAGCGGGCACTCCCAGCATGGTTCCCTACGGTGCTGGGGTGCAGACTTCGGCGTTGATGCCTGTGCCTCACCATCCGCTCGCGCATCGCGCGCGCGAAGACCTGCCAACACAGCTGGCGGGCCCTCAGCATCACCGTCGTACGAGGGCACCGAGAGGCGCTAGGAAAACATCACGCTTCAAGCGGGGTACCGGTGTCATTCTGTGCTGGTGGACGTACCCCTTCCCGACCAACTGGGCACAGTTGAACGAGAGTCCTGCGCGGCTGTGCGAGAAGTGACCCGAAAGCTGAATCTCTCCGCGCCTCCTGAGCAGATCACGGGACAGCAGGAAGTCGCCTTTGTACCGGTGACACGCACGCAATGGAGAACCCTGCTGAGGGAAGCCGACCTGACCGGGCTTCAGCGGGAGACCGACGAGAAGGTTGCGGAGATCCTGCGCCTGCGGACCGCTTCGGGCCGAACCGTCGGGAAGCAGCTTCCGGAGTTGTTGCGGAGTCTCCACGCGTCGGTTGTTGCCTTGGGCTCTGTCGCAGAAGAGGTGTCCCGGTTCAGTCCGTCCCGTACGAGCGCGGCAGAGCGACGGTTGGCGACTGACCTGGCGCGAGCGAATCGGAGCGAGGCTCAAGCGCTGTTCGCCTGCCTGGAACAGGGATGGGCGGAGTCCGCTTGGTCTGCAGTACGGCGGTATGCTCTCGCGGCCCAGGCGGCCGGGCGAACTCTGGAAGCTGCCGCCAGGACTGATCACGCCGGCCTTCCTTACGAGGACGTCTACCAGCGAACGCTCGGGGTGTCGGCCGAGCAGGTGGGTCCCGGGTCGGGTGTGGCGTCGCGGGCCCGCCTCTTGGCCGCTTGGTCGGAAGCCCCGCAGATGCTCGATCATCGGCTGCGCCGGAGCATGAGACATCTGATCGATGACTCGCTGCCCCTAACGGTGATACTTCTCCATCACCTTGCCGTCCTAGCGATCTCCGATCGCCCCTTGGTAACGCACCGTGCTGCCCTCCTGGGACGTGACCTGGTGACGTCCCATCTGAAGTCCGATCCGGAACTGGCATGTTCAGTGATGGCACGACACGTCGCTCGAGAACCGGAGATGGTGTCCGCCCATCGAGGACAGATCGCCTACCTCGACGCTTACTACGAGGAGGAATACCAGGAAGAAAAGGCGCGGGCGGTCATGGACCTGCACCGGGCCGTGCTGGAAGCAGACGTCAGGCGCACGGCTGTTGTGGTACTGGAACTGCTGGGAAGGACGGTTCCGCAGGGGGCCCCGCTCGCCACCGTCCGGGATCTGCTGGCCGCTCAAGACGGTCAGCCGCTGTGCAAGTTGCTTGCCTCGACGATCCGCTCTGAGTGGCGCAACGCGAACGCCCACGAGGACTTCCGCTGGGACCCTGTCAACGGCACACTCCTCTTGGGCGGACGGCCAGCCGATCTCGACGAGGTACTGGACGCAGCGCTCCGCGCTCGCGCCATTTGCCGCGGGTTCGAGCACGGGGTCGCAGTGGCCTACGCACAGAACGCATCGCTGGTCATCCGGGGCGCGGAGGACTCGAACTACGTCGGCCGAGACCTCTCCATACTCCAGGCAGCTGGAGAAGCCAGATTCCCGGTGCTGGACATCCGGCGCCATGGCAGTCTCGTGCGGCTGGACGTGCCCGACGTCTCCGTTGAGAGCCTGAGAGAGGCGTTTCGTGCGATCCTCAGGGCCGCCATCGCGGACCCCAGCGTCGAGTGCTGGGAACTACGTCAGGCCTCTCCTGACCGACCTCTGCTGCACGTGGACCGTACGGGAACACGTGCCGGGCTCCAGGTCGCGGAGCCCCTATGGGACACTGCCGACCCCCTGCCTTTCGCCGCTCTCCCCCTGCTGGCAAATGCCATGACCAATGCGGGAGAACCCGCCGAGACAACGGCGTCAACGGTTCTCTGCCTGGCAGCTGCCCACGTCCTCGGTGAACGAGACCGCTTGTCGCCTGCCCTTGCACACGGGGATCCAGCCGCCAAGGACGAGTTGATCAGCACCACGAAGCTGATCAGCGACGGCGCCAAGGCGGCAGCGCACCTGATGGAGGGAGCAGCCCACCGCAAGTTGCTGGCCTTCGCTGAAGTTCTTGCCGGAGAGTGCCACCGGTTGAAGAGCGCTCCCCCCTTCGCACTTGTGCGCGAGTTCGTGCCGGCGTATCGGGCCCTGCGGAGGCATGGGCCAGCTCACCTCCCATGGATCACAGGACTCAACGACGCTGCCGTCTGAGATCCCCGACACGGTCGGGCTCAGATCACGCTTCAGAATTCAGCGCGCGGGCGAGATGGCCGACAGGCTGATCATCCTGGCCGAGAATCAGGACTGCTTGGCGTACTTCGTCGTGGTACGAGGGTTCGGAACCGAGTTCTGGTCCGCGGCCTTCCCCTTTCCGTCCAGCCCCAGGGACTGCTTGATGTTCTCGTAGTCGACGACGGGGGTGCCGATCCTGGCCACCGTGTGCCCGTGCGAGGTCAGCATGGCCTCGGCGAACGGGCTGTCCAGCGTGGCGACGCGGGTCCACGAGCGGACCTCTGCCAACGGAACAGACTGCACGATCTCGAAGTCGACCAAGAGGTCCGGGATGTCGAGGTACTTGGGCAGAATCCGATAACGGGCGTTGTTGTCGCGGAACATCTCCAGAGCCGCGTTCCGCTCCCGGCTCCCCTTGCCGGGGGATCCGGCCTCGATCCAACGAGCGATCAAGGGTGCTTCGATCAACGGAACCGCCTTGGCGAGACGTACGTACTCGGCCTTGGCCGCGCGATTGCCGCCGCCGGGCAGGTCCTCGTAGAGGTCGCACGCAGGGGTGAGGACGAGCCACCAGCCGTCCTGGGGGTCCCGCAGGACGTCTGCCGCGGTCACGTGCTTCGTGACCGGCGGCATCAGGTACATCCGGGCGGTCGACGCGTGTCCCATCACACGGTCCTCGGAGGAACCGAGCGCGGCTCCGAGGGCCTCGGCCGCGTTCTCCTTCAGCCAGGCAGCCAAGCGGTGCACAAGGACGGGGGCGATCTGGCTACGGTCGACAGCCCCGAGCCGGTCCCAGTTCGGGGCGATCTCGTCCCGCAGGAATCCGCGTACGTGCTCGTCCACGAGGGCGGTGATGTGCCGGGTGAGGACCGGGACTCCGGACTCGAGGCCCTCCCGTATCGCGGTGACGGCGTCGTCCAGCCGGTTCTTCGGGACCACCTGGATGAGCGGCGGCTGCGCCAGGTCGCTCACCTGCTCGGCGAGGCCGGTGCAGAAGACGACCGGCACCCAGCGGGTCTTGGCTATGCGGTCGTACAGTTCACGGCCCTGCAGATTGGGGTGCGCGGCGGAGCCGCGCCGTGTCGCGTCCCTGACATCCAGAACAACCAGGTCGAACGCCTGGGCCTCCAGCAGACGTTCAGCTTCGTCGAAATCGTTCTCGACGTGAATGTCGAGCGTTCCGAGGTCCGAGAGCTCCTCAACGAGCATCTCGGACAGTTCCTCCGCGATGTCCACCTCGTCCTCGACGATCAAGACCCGGTACACCGCGCCCCCGTCCGTCACCCAACTCTCCTTCGCAGTCTTGCCCTGAACGTGGCTCCGGCGAGGGGCCCTGGCGTCACCAGGGACAGATCGCCGTCGTAGAAGTCCTTCACGACGCTGCCGGCGATGCTGAGGCCCAGCCCGATGCCGTCCTCCTTGTCGCTGAAGTACGTGTCGAAGATCATCTCTTGGATCTCCTCACGTACTCCGGGGCCGCTGTCGCTCACGTCGATGTCGACCTCGTCATCGGGCGTCCGCCTCGTCTCGATGAGGATGGCGCGCTCCTTCCCCTCGGGCAGGGTGGAGAGCCAGTAGATCGAGTTCCCCACGAGGTTGTGGACCACCTGAGAGATGTCACCGGGGTCAGCCGTCACTGTCACGTCCTCGCCGCTGACGGTGACGGTGATGCCGTGCTTCTCCAGCGTGCCCTCGTGGACCGCGACGGCCTCGTCGATCGCGGCTTGAAGGGACAGGGCGCGGGGGCGGCCTCGCCGCCGGCCGCTCAGCGGCTCGACGCGGGTGAAGAGCCGGTCCAGAGCCTGTTCCTGCGCGGTCAGGTCGACGTGCATCTTCGTGAGAGCGGAGGCGAGCTGTTCGTCCTCGTCGCGCTTGCGGCCTGCCAGCTTGTTCAGCCGACGGAGGACGTAGGCGATCCGCGTCAGTGCCGTTCGACCGTCGTGCAGTACGACGTCGATCAGCGCTCCGAGCGTCGCCAGGCGGGAGAACTGCGAGAGGACCTCTTGGACCTTCTCGACGCTCTCGTCGATCGTTTCCTGAGCCTCCTCCAGCGCGCGGCTCAACTCGGTGTCGTCCGGGTACTTCGCGTTGAGAACGTCCCGGACGGGCGAGAGGGTGAAGTTCTGGAACAGGCCGTGGCGGTCGCTTCCGGCACCGGAGGGGGTGTCCACCGTGATCGGACCCGACTCGCGGCCCTCTCCCTTCGGGCGGCGCAGCCCGTAGCGCCAGGTCTCGAGCCGGCTCACGGCCTGGGTCAGGACACCCTTCAGGTCCTCGTACTCGGGAGAGTCGATGAGCCCTTCCCGGTGCGACCGGTCCCGAAGCCCGGGGTTACCGTCCGCCGATATGTACACGAAGCCCGCGACCTGGTTGTTGGAGAACCGCATGGTGGGGTTGTTCACGCGGCGGAGGTCGAAGCCCAGCCAGTCGAAGTCGACCTCCCCGAAGGGCTGCACCCGAAAGCCGTCCCGGTAGAGGGCGACACCGCTGTTGTCCTTGATCAGCTTGCGGACCTCGGTGATGTTGCGGGCCCCGAGGTCGATGTTGAGCATCTCCTTGAGGGAGGCCGAGTCGAGGTCCCAGGTACGGAGGTCGAGCTTCAGGGGGCCGCACTTGGGTGCCTTCCCGTGCGACGGGAAGAGGTACTGGTTCAGGGTCTCCGACTGCCCGGACGTGAGGTTGGTCATGGTCAGGTCGGCGAGACCGTTTTCGTCGATGGTCCCTATGAGGCGGTAGTGCGGGTGCGCCAGAGCTTCGCTGGCCCCGACGAAACCGGTGTGGTGGTCCAACGGCCCAGCCGGAAGCGAGAGGTAGATCGCGAACTCCGGCTGGTCGGGTACGTCCAGCTCCACAGGAGGAGGAGGGGGGAGGAGTCGGGACAGGGACCGCTTCAGACTCTCCACCGACTCGGCCCCCCAGTCCTGCCGAAGCCCTTCGAGCCGGACGAGGGTGCCGTGAGAGCCCGTCCAGGCGGACTGTTTCTCGCTTGCGCGGAAAGTACTTGTCACCTCGTCGAAGAGGCGTCGCGCTTCGCCGTTGTCGGCGAACACCTCGGGAGCGCCCACGTTCCACTGGACCGGTACCTGGTCGAGGTAGGCGTTCTCGGCGGCGAAGTCGCTCCAGTCGAGCCGGATGTTCACCTCGGGGCCGCCGGCCTTGCGGCTCCTGATCGCGGTCACGGCGCCGAGGCGGGCTGCGGAGAAGCGCCCGATTCCCTTTGCGCCAAGAACCCTTCGCCCGAACTGCTCACTGCGCGGGGCACGGTGCCGGAACGGTGTGGCAATCTCCATCCAGGTGTCCCGGACGGTCTCGGGGGACATACCGTGTCCGTCGTCCCACACCTCGATGGAACCGTAGCCCTCCTCCAACGGCCCGTTGAACCTGATCACAACCAGGCTCGCGTCGGCGTCGTAGGCGTTCTTGACCAGCTCGGTGAGCGCCACCCGCTCGTTGCTGATCAGTTCCTCACCAAGCGTGCTCATCAGGCGCGCACGGGGACGTAGGAACGTCTGTGTGTTCTCGGAGTCCACGCTCGCCCCTCTGACCGCTTCGCACCCGCACCCCCGCCCGAGGAGTACCAGCTGCGATCTTAACGGCGGGGAGGGCTCTGGAAACGCTGCTCAGGAGATTTGGGCAGTAGGTGTGCCGGGACGGGGGGTTCACGGTGGTTGCGGCACCCGACGCTCGACGAAGGGGGTACAGCCCTGTGATCGAACGTGTCTTCTGGTCCGAGCGTTCGTTGAGACAGGTGACGTTCGCGGACGTATCGCAACCGGAACGGGGGAGTCCCGAGGAGTAGCCCAGGGGGCGTCCTCTAACATGAGGTGGCTCAAGAGTAGAACACTGCTTCAAGTTACCAATGGGACACGGTGAGTGAACAGCAGTGTTCACCAGGCAGGTCACCCGCGTGACAGACGAGGCTTTGCGGCGGCGTGGACCGGCCGGAAGCCTTGCCTCCGCAGCGTCGTGCGTGATCTCCTGGAGGTCGTTCAGGTCATCAGGTACGGAGGAGTGGGTCGTGGCGAAGGAGAAGGGGGCAAAAAGCACGTATGGCGTGCCCCTGGAGCGGAGCGACTACCTCAAACTGGACAAGCACAGGCACCACTGTGAGCCGGACGATTTCAGGAAATGGGTCCAGTCCGGTTACGGAAAAGACAAACGCCTGGCTGTCGACCTCTTCTCGGGCGCCGGCGGGCTGAGCCTGGGCCTTGAACGGGCCGGATGGACCACCGCTGCGGCCGTGGACTTCGACGAGCGGGCTCGCGAGACGCATGCAGCGAA
Source organism: Streptomyces sp. NPDC002520 (assembly GCF_053595235.1). Classification (NCBI taxonomy): domain Bacteria; kingdom Bacillati; phylum Actinomycetota; class Actinomycetes; order Kitasatosporales; family Streptomycetaceae; genus Streptomyces; species Streptomyces sp. NPDC002520. Next base: position 61,763 of record NZ_JBSFXG010000038.1, read on the forward strand.
CTTCCCGGGAATGAGTCTTTGCGTCGACCTCGGGGATGACGGTCAGCGAGGCGAATTCGTTCAGCGAATCCTGGACTCCGGAGCCGATATCGACATCGTGGCGGGAGGCCCCCCCTGCCAGCCGTTCAGTCGTGCCGGACGCAGCAAGATCCGGCACTTGGTCGAGTACCACAACCGTGACCCGCACGACCTCCGTAAGGAACTCTGGCGCGCCTACGTCGATGTGGTGGAGCGGCTCCTTCCACGTACCGTCCTCATGGAGAACGTCCCCGACATGGGGCTTGGCGATGACTTCAGCGTGATCCGCATCATCGAGGCAAAGCTGGAGAGCCTTGGGTACGTGACCCAGGTACGTCTCGTCGATGCGTGGAACTATCGCGTGCCGCAGCACAGGAAGCGTCTGATCCTCCTCGCACGGAGAGACGGTGGCGGCTTCGCGTGGGGCAAGCCGAAGAAACAGACCAAACTTTGGGATGCCATCGGCGACCTGCCTGCGCTCAATCCGGAGCCTTTGAAAGCGGTGGGTGCCCGAGTCATCGACTACGACGAGCAGCAGGAGTCGACACTCTCTTCCTTCGCCAAGGAGATGCGCAGAAGGGCAGACAAGGGTGTAATTCACGACCACATGACGCGGCGGGTTCGTGAGGACGACTTCAGGATCTTCACGGTCATGGATTCCAAAACCCTCTACTCCGAGCTCGAAGAGAAACTGGAAGAGGACGAGAAGGATTTCCAGAGGTACGACTCGGAGCAATTCACCGACAAGTACAAGAAGCTGGACTGGAAGGAATTGAGCCGCACCATCACCGCACACATCGCCAAGGATGGTTACTGGTACATCCATCCTGAAGAGGCGCGAACGCTGACCGTGCGTGAAGCCGCGAGGATCCAGACCTTCCCCGACCGCTTTCGGTTCGCGGGTACGCGGAGCGACGCCTTCCGCCAGATTGGCAACGCGGTTCCCCCGCTGTTGGGCGAAGCCGCGGCCCGGGTTCTCCTGCCGCAAGATGTTCCCGCCGGGGACGAGGCCGCGGACAAGTGGCCGAAGGTACGTGAGGAACTGACCCGCTGGGCCAAGGAGCAGCGTGCGGGCAAGCAGTGGTACCAGTTCCCCGGTGGCCGGAAGATGAAGCCGCTCGGGGCTCTCGTCATGGCGGTGCTCTCAGGAAGCAAGCTGCACCCGAAGCAGCTCTCCGACGTGATGGACGAGGTCGCTGGGCACAGGGAACTGACGCAGGACGTCTATCTCGCCCTCGTGAACGCAGCGCCGACAACAGCACTCCGCAAGCGTCTGGAGGGCAGGCTCAGTCCGGTCGTCGACAAGCCCGAGGTCTGGGTGAACGCGGATTCGGTTCTTGATCACAGCAAGGTGATGGGGCTCAAGCCGGCTGAGCTCGCCTTGTTCAGGCTGCTGGCCGGCGGCGACATAATGCTGGTCGGCCAGAGTGCGTTGCGGGTGGCTGCGAGGGTTCAGAAGAACGAATCGCACCTGACCAACCGACTGACCGAGGGCCGGCTCAACCTCATCAAGCTTCTCGGCGCCGGCCGGGACGCACCCGTGCGCATGGCCGCCATCAGGTTCATCGGCGAGAACCTGTGTCGTGACAAGCAGCCCTTCTGTGGAAGCTGCCCGCTGAGCGACTACTGCCCGACCCGTCCGCAGGAGGACGAGGGAACCGAAGCCACCTTGGACGTTGCGGTAACCACAGGCTGAAAGGGCCCTCCCGGGAGAACAGGGACGCTGAGGTGTGCGGCGTGGGCGATGCGCTGGGCGGCCCGCCCGGCGTCGGCCCTGACCTCACACTCCCAGATGCGCACTACGGTCCATCCGGCGTCTCTCGCCGCTTCGGTGTTCCTGGCGTCCCTTTCCATGTTGGTCGTGATCTTGGCTTCCCAGCGCGAGGCGTTCGGCCCGCGGAAGTGCCGTGTGCCGTGGGACGGGCAGCCGTGCCAGAAGCAACCGTCGACGAAGACCGCGACGGAGTACCGGGGCAGCACGAAGTCCGCCGTGCAGCGGGGAGCGACCTTACGGTGCAGCCGAAAGCGGAGCCCGAGGGCGTGGACGGCGCTCCTGAGTGTCTTTTCCGGTTCGGTGTCCCGGACGCGCCGGCCGCGGAGCTGCGAGCTCCAAGGGGTGCTCACCCATCCTTCGTGTGTGCTCACAAGGCCATGCTTCCACCTTGGGCGGTCATGCCGTGGGCGTGGGTGGCAGACTGACCTAGATGATCCGAGAACCCTCAGAACTCGACGTCGACGAGGCAGGCCGTGTGGAGCTCCCGCTCGGGATCCTCGCCGAAGCAGGCATCAGCCCGGGTACCAAGCTGCTCGTGTTCAGTGACGGGGACGGGCGCATCGTGCTGAGGCGGGCAGAAGACGCGATCAACGACCTGTTGCGGGAGGGAACCCTGTAGCGGCAGCCCCGGCTGTCGAGGACTGCCGCTCTCACTCGGTGTCGTGGTCGAGACCGACGGGCTCGGGGTGGAACCCGTGCCGCAGAGCCTCTTCGTAGACCTCCATCGCCTGCCTGGCCTGGGTCCCGGTGACCCGCCGCCCCTGGGACAGACGCTGCGCGACACGGTCGGCGAGCTGCCTGTCCACGGCGCGCAGAACCCGGCCTTCGCGGGCCCAGTCCGCCAGAGCCTGCCACTCCTCGCTGGGGATGTCCTCGACGGCGGCTTCGGCCTCGTCGGACTCGGTACTCTCGGGGGAGGCGATCTCAAACGGCTCGGCTGTGAGCTCGGCGGCCAGCGCGTCGGGAAGCGTCCACGGGATGCGGGAAACCTCGTCCCAGCAGTCGGGCTTCTTCGCCCACTCCGACACGTGCCGGTCGCCGGAGATCACCGTCTCCATGATCAAGGGACAGAGTTCGTCGAGGGCGTCCTCCAGGGCGTCGGTGGTGCCCTGCTCGTTCCAGATCCTGTCGAGGTCGATCCGCTTCTCGGCGGCGAGCGAGAGCCGGGCGACCGTGTAGGTCGTGATCAGTCGTTTGTGGCTGCCGGCCGAGTGCGCACGGGCGATCCGGTCGGCAGCCTGGAAGAGGAGTGCGGTGGCTATGGCGCGCTTGCAGTACTGCACGTCCACGACGGGATCGGACTTCTCGATCCGCTCCATGAAGTGGGCGAAGTTCTTCTGGGCGCCGCGACTCACCCAGTACGGGAGCTGCTCCCAGGAGTGCACGAAGGTGGCCAGGTCGGACTTGCTGAATCTCTGCCGGCTCGGCGTGATCAGCTTGAACTTGCGCTGGGCGGCGCGGGTCTCGTGCTCGGCGGACTTGTCGGTGTACTGACCCCGCGCCCGCTCGTAGAACCATCGCGTCTCCTGACCGCTGCCGTCGGTCGCAGGAGCCCACAGGCTGCGGGAGACACGCTCGAAGGCGACGTGGAACTCGTGGTTCGAGCTGAAGTCGACCAACGTCACCTTGTTCTGGGTGTTGGAGTACTGGGAGATCCTCGGAACGATCTCGGACAAGTAAGCGGGATCGACGATCGTGAGTTTCATCTGCACGTGGACCCCGGCCAGATCCCTCTTGTCATGAGTCAGGACGTGGTGCAGCGAGGCGGTGGTCTGCCCGCCGTTGACGATCTGGAGGCCGGTCATACTCCTGATGGCGACGGGACTGCCGTGCTCGTCGGTCTCGAAGTCCACGTCCGAGGCAGTGGCGGTCACGCCGTTGTTGTAGGCGAGGAAGCGGCTCGGATCCTTCAGCAAGGTTTCGCGGATGCCCTTGTTCACGCCACCACGGGTCTGGAGGAAGGACCGGACGTTGAGTTCGAGCAGGCGGGTCCGGTGCTCCTTGTACAGTTCGGCAAGCTGTCGGCCGGGGATGACGGCCAAGACGACCGAGTAGTTCGGCTCGTCGCTGTGCGCCGCCAGGCAGGGAAGCGGACGCTCGAAGGTCACCTTGATGGGCTCGCCGATACTCCCGGAAGTCTCGTGCCTGTGGAGCCGTGCAAGGTCCCAGAGCTCGTGCGTGACAGGGATCCCCTCGAACTCCCCGGGCCCCGGGGCGCTCGTCGTGCTGACCCTGTTGCTGAGGAGGAAGAGGCGGATCTTCGGAACTTCCGACAGCGCCTTCTCCACACCGACGCACATGTCGTGCACGTCGGTGTTGTCCTCCTGGTTGGGGCGGATGGCCCCGTGCTTGCCCAGGAACGCGAACAGCCTGCGGAAGAGCCTGTCGGACTCGGCCTTGGTCAGCTTGCTGCTCAACGGGGTCAGGTTGAAGTCAGTGGTGTAGAGATCGAGGCTGGACCCGTCCTCGGGCAGGCCGTAGCCGTAGATCTCCAGCCCCCGGGAGGAGTGGTAGGCGAGCGCTGCGTCGGTGACGACCCCGGCCTCCTCGAGGATCTCGAGTACGTGCTGGGTGAACGTGTTCGGGATCGAGCCGCCCTCGGCGTCCGCCAGCGCCTGGATGTCGGTTACCAGCGCGCGCGAGTAGTCGTTGAGGTCGTGCTCAGCCATGGGTTCCTCGGATCAGGTCGACGAGTTTTTCGGCGGCCACGCTGTGGGCGGTCAGTGCCGACACGTCGATGGTGTAGGTGCAGTTGCCCACCCCAGGCGGCAGCTCGGCCTCGACGATGCGGGGGAAACCCTCCCCGACCATCCAGAACTCGCTGCGACGCAGGGTGTAACGGTCGTGGTCGTATAGGTCCCGCTGATTCGGCAGATAGCCGGCTTGGACCAGCAGACTCTCGAAGCGCTGGGCGGCGGACGGCGAGGTCAGACGGGCCCGTATCTCGTCCACCAAGGCGTTCAGACTCCTGCCGAGCCCACTTTGCCGGTCGTCGAGGACCACGTGAGCCAGTGCGAGAGGCGTCGAGTCGGCCGTGTCCAGCTGACGCTCACTCGCGATCTGGACCGTCCGGGGTGAGCGCGCCGTGGTCGCCTTCACCTCGACCGCGGCACCGGGCAGCTGGAAGTCCTGGTTCGTCTGCCGAGGGCCGGTCCAAGAGCTGACGGCCGTGTGCTGGTCCACAGCCGGAAGTACGTATTCAAGAAGGAAGTGGAGTTCGCCGAAGAGACCGCACCGAGCCTGTCGGGACAGGCCGTCGCGCGACACGGAGCGCAGCAGCTGCTGCCACCGGACGTAGCGGCGAACCGCGGCCTCCGCCGCCGTCTCGGTTGTCGGTGCGTCCCGCACCACCTCAGCAATGTCGGTGACAAGCGGGGTGAAGACCTCGGTGAGTTCGTCGTCGGTGAGCATCACCTGAAGCTCGTAGTGGTTGCCGGACACCGACGACAGGTTCAGCTGCAGGCCTCGGGTGGCCGGCAGTTCGTGGATCTCCTGACGTACGGTGTCGGCGGTCCTGGCGTCGGTGCCGAGCAACAGCATCCGCCGGAGAGCAGGGTGCGTCACCGACACCTGGATGTCGTGCGGGGAGTCGGGGTGGAGCCGCCGGGTGGACCTGCCCGGGGTCTGCTGGTGGGCCTCCCGCTCCTGCCACACACTCTCGTCGATCACTCTTCGTCCTCGAAGTCGTCGAACTCCATGTCCTGCTTGAACCAGATGTCGTTCACCACGTACTCGGTCTTCAACTGGTGGCGGGAGAACGGGAAGCTGATGGCGAACCCGACCAGCGGAGCAACCGGCTCGGGGTTCCCCGACGACTTGGCCACCTCGGCAGGGCTGAGGGGGTACAGCAGAAGCAACGGCTGGTCAGAGCGACGCTGGTGACGCAGAGGCCGACCTCGGGGGGTGTCGGGGTCCAGCGGTTCGCCCTTCCTGTTGAGCTTCCCCTTCGCGGCGTCCTTCGTGGCCTTCAGGGCCCGGTCGTACTGTTCCTCGGTCAGGTCGCAGAGCTCGTCGGCAGGGCTGAGGACGCGCTTGATCGTGTAGCGGCCGGGAACCACGTCCGAGGACTTGGAGTGGCTGCGTGTGATGAGGCCGATGGAATGGCCCGCGATCTCAGCCGGCTCGCCCTCGGGCAGTCGGCTGGCGAGGCGGATCGTCCAGTTGCCGAGCTCACCCTGCCTGGCGCACTGGCGCACGTACTCTGCGATGAAGGCCGGCCGCACCCGCTGGGCCTGCCGGTCGGTGAGATAGGAGTCGAGGAAACCCTCGGTGACGTCCGAGGCCGCGACCCCACTCCAGGTGATGCTCCCGCTCCGCTCGTCCACGTTCCCGGCTGAGAGTGCATCGAGGCGCGCGGCAAACGACTCGAGGAGGTCGTAGTTCTTGCGAACCACCTTCTCAGAGAGGTCGAAGATGGTCGTCTCGGGAAGCTCACCGGAGTAGCTGAGGCGGACACGCGTGCCCTGCCTCATCTTGTTGGAGGCCGTGATGCCGAGACCGAGCGACGAGGTCCTGACCTTGAGACCGTACTCGCGGGGGGTCAGCCCCACCGCGGACATCTCCTCGACGTCGCGCCGGAGTTCGTCGGTGGCCGCGGTGATCTCCGCGTACTGGCGCTGCAGTGTACGTGTCGTGTACAGCCGGCACAGGTCCTCGTAGTGGGGACGGTAGCCGAACCAGCGGCCCATCTGCAGCAGGGTGTCGTACGTTTTGGAGGCACGCAGGTAGTAGCTGACCGACAGCCCTTCGAGGGTCAGACCGCGGGAGAGTTTCTCGCCGCCCACGGCGATGACCGACAGGCCGGTCTCCCGGCGCTCGTAGTACTGGAGGGCATCCTTCGCGGCACCGTTGACGGCCATAACGGTGATCTTCGCAAGGGCGGCGTGGAGATGGGGTTCGACGTCCTCCCAGTCGAGCCTGCCCCCGGTCATGTCCTCGGTGCAGGGGACGAAGTCCTCGTCCCAGAGCTCCCGCAGCTCTTCCTCGAGTTCTTCGCGGGCACTGCTGAACCTGTCCTGGAGAACGTCGAAGAGCAGGCGCACGTGGGCGTCGATCTGCTCGCGGACCTGCTGCTGTACGGCTGTGAAGCGGGTCACGTGCACCAGCATGGAGTTGTGCACGGCGACCTGCCCCCGCGCTCGACGTACCGCGCAGGTCAGGACGAAGGACCGAATGGCTCGCTGCAGCGACTCGGGTAGGAAGTCCGGAACCTGGTGGTAGGACTTGTGCTTGTCCGGCACCCAGAGGTCCGTGTCCTTGATGTGCCTTATGAGAGGCAGCGGCTCGATGTCCTCCTCGTCGCCGTCGGTCTGCAGACCGAAGAGACGCTCCGGACCAAGGTAGTTCGAAGGCGCCCGCAGGGTGCGGATGAAACTCTCCGGGAAAAGGTCGGGGCCCAGCTCGTCGTGGTCCGTGTCGGGGCTGATGTAGATGTTCGCGAAGGGGGTCGCGGTGTAGCCGACGTAGGACGCCTTCGTGAAGCTGTTGACCAACCGCCTGATGGCCTTGTTGATCGCCGACGGGTTGGTGTCGGGGTCCTTGGAGGTGTTCACCCCGGCGTTGTCGGCTTCGTCGTCGATCACGAACAGGGGGAGGTCGGGAACGACCATCCGGCCGGTCTCCGGGTCCTCCACGCCGTGGTTGTCGATCACCCAGTCCCGCAGGTTGTCGATGATCCGTCGGTTCTTCTTGACCACCAGGACCACCGGGACACTACCCACGGGCACGTTCGCGGAGACCGCCGTCTTGCGGGCGAAGTCCCCCTTCTCGTGGCTGGTGGTGAGCGACGCGGCCTTCAGGCGCTTGCCGTGCGACATCGCGCCAACACCGATATGACGGTGCGCGTCGTCGTCCGAGCGGAACTGGTACTGGGTGTCGAACCCGAGGAGCCCTTCGTCGATACGGAGCTGGGTCTGGCTGCGCAGGTCGTTGTGGATCCCGGCGAACACCACGATGAGCCGGTAGCCGGCGTCGGCTGCCTTCGCGGCGAGTCCGATGAACTGCCCCGTCTTGCCGGACTGGACCTGTCCGATCACGAGCCCGGTCCGGCGCCAGATGCCTTCCCGCTGAGGGTCTTCCAGCTCACCGAGGACGTCGTCGGTGCTCTGGTCGAGTCGGCGCACGACCTGCGTCGGAAGCTTGGAGACGGTCAGGAGGTAGCGCCGGTAGCGGTCCCAGAAGTCCCACTTCCGGTCGGCCTTCGCGTCGGCAAGCCAGGGCACGTGCCCCTCGTCGTCCTTCATCGCGGAGGAATCGGCCTGGAACACGGTGGCCCGGGCTTCGAGCACCTTCCGCACCTGGTCCCGCTCCACCGTGATCCCCTGGGCAGCGAGGATGCTGACCGCTGTGTTCACGGCGAAGTCCACCTCGGCCGGCGTTGCCTGGCGGTCACCGGGCAGGAGCAGCACCGCGGTCTGCTCGGCCTTTTCGAGATTGTCTTCGGGGGTGGTGCTCACAGCGACCTCCTGCGGCCGGGTCGGTTGGGAGTGGGGACTACCAGGTGGGTCAGGAGTTCCAGAAACCTTGTTGCTCTTCGAACGGGGGCATTGAGCTGAGTACTCCCCGGGCATCCTCAGGGGAGCGGCCCTGCCCAAGGAGCGCTTCGTACACCTGGCGGGCGATGTCGACGGTCTCCGGAGCGGCCGGCCCCGGACCGCCGAAGGGTTCGGGGTCGTCGACCGTGTCGGTCTCGTGGAGCATGCGGAGCGCCGTGACCGGGACCGTTTCCTCAAGGAGGCGGATCATCGAGCGGACGACGTCCGGGTTGCCGCCCTGGTCGTCCATCGCTGCTTTCACCAAGGGGTGTTTTCGGTTGATGCGCAGAACGATCCGGCCGGCGTGGCGCTTCACGTTCCAGGCGAACTTCAGGGGGTCACCGTGCGCCCGGGAAACCACTTGACCACGCTGCCGTGCGGAGCGGGAGGCCGCCTCGCGCGTGTACCTGGCGATCCTCTCCAGGTGACGCCGCAATGAGACGGGCGGAACGACGCTCGCCTTGCGCACGTCCACGCCCCAGTCAGTGTCGGCCTCCGCAGGGATGTCCACAGCGATCCGCGCGAGGTTGTACTTCTCCTCGCGCCGCAGCCCGCGGATCCCCAGCCAGTCACCGGCGAGGATCAGGCGGTCACGGCGGTAAACGTAGAACCCCTGCTGCCCCAGCCATCCCTTCTGTCCGGCAGCCGACTCGTATTCGGCTTCCGAGAGCCGCTGTGCCGTCGGGAGGACGAAGGGCTCCACGCGCACCGACTCCGATCCCAGCGGCAGAGGCTCCCATGGAATCCGCTGGACCGACGGGTGCTTGGACAGAAACGGATCCCAAGGGGAGAGGTCGGAGCCACGCACCCGTATCCGGCACCGGGCCGGACGCTGCAGGAAACGGGCGAAGACCATCGCGAGGTGGGCTTCGGTACGCTCGGCCTCCGCATAGAACTGGGCCTGCGTCTTTTCGTCGTCGCTGGCCACAGCGGTGTTGTGGTAACCGGAGAGCTGTTCCCACAGGACGATGGTCCCGTGCTGCATGCTTCCCGCGATCCGACGCAGGAGAGCGGTGGTCGTGTCGCCCGGGTCACGGAGGAGACGCCACTCCTTGTAGTGCTCCACGACGCCGAGGTCCCACGTCCGGACGTGCCAGACTCCGTCCCTCACGGTGGCGACGGTGAGCTTGCGGCACTGGGAGAACGAGGCGGACTTCAGCCCCACACCGAAACGGCCGAGATCAGTGGCGCTCCGCTCGGCTGACGGACCGCGGGCCGCCACCGTCATGGCGGTCACAAGCTCGGGCTCTGTCATCCCCCTGCCGTCGTCCGTCACAGCGATCCAGGAACTCTGTCCGTCCCACGTGAAGTCGACGTCGATGTTCCGGGCCTCGGCCGAGACACTGTTGTCCACAAGGTCCGCGACGGCGGCGGGGAGCGAGTAACCGAGCGAACTGAGCGACGCCACCATGCCAGCAGGGTCGGGAGCGGCGACGTCGAAGTCCATCTTCACGCTCCGTACCCGGTGTACCCGGTCAGTCCTGTGCGGTCGGTTCGCCTGTGTGCTCCGGGGAGCGGCTTGCGGCAGGACTTCTCGGGCCTCGCGCGGTGAGTGTGCCGCTACTCGTCCCACGACAGCCGAAATCCCCCGTTCGGAGCATCCTACCGAACGGGGCTCGTCTGACGTAGGGGATCTCTGTGGAGGGCTGTCTGCCAGCTTCGCGAGGAACAACACGTGCGTCGCTCGGTTCCTGGGTGGAGAACACGAAGATCCCGCTCTCGTCCCCGACGAGGCGTCACGCACACGTGTGCACTGGAATACCCACAGGCCGGTTTCGATTGCTCCTCCTGTAGTGATCGCGGGAGGGGGACGTTGGTGACCGACCTGAAGCTGTTCCGGCTGAACGCCGACGGCCGGGACGTCGAACTGCGCGGCTCCACGGTGACGCTGGAGGTGGAGCTGCAGCGGCGGGTGGAGGCAGGCATGGAGGCCATGCTCGGTATCCGCTTCCTGGCGTCGGAATACCCGACGGGGCCTTGGCACCGGGGCCGGATCGACTCGCTCGGCCTGGACGAGAACGGCACACCTGCGCTGATCGAGTACAAGAAAGGCGCTGACAGCGGTGTCCTGTCGCAGGCGGTCTCCTACCTGTCGTGGTTGGACTCCGCGCGCCACGAGTTCGAGGCACTGGTCAAGGAGAAGCTGGGCTCCGAGGCCGCCGAGTCAATCGACTGGCGGAACCCTCGGATGGTCTGCATCGCCGCTGGCTTCTCGCACCACGACCGAGTCGCGGTGCACCGTCTGCGCGAGCGGGTCGACCTGGTGCGCTACCGCGTCTTCGAGGGTGGGCTGCTGAGCCTGCTGCTGATCGAGTCCACGCCCGGATCCACGAGACCGGTCTCGGATCGTCGCCGGAGCCGCGAGCGAGAGGTCACGGCTGGTGCCGCTGGCGGAGGAGGAAAGACATCCGCTCAGGCAACTGCCGCCGCGGGTGCGGTTCCTGGCTGTCTGCAGGACCTGTACGTCGAGCTGGACGAGGCCCTCACCGCCTGGGGCGAGGTCGAGGTGGCTCAGCTTCGGCACTACATCGCCTACCGCCGGATGGTCAACGTCGCCTCCGTCATCTTCCGTCCGAAGCACGAGGCGATCCTGGTCTACCTCAAGGTCGACCCGGACACGGTCGAGTTGGAGGAAGGCTTCTCGCGCGACATGCGGGGTATCGGCCACCTCGGGACCGGCGACCTGGAGGTGCGTATCGCCTCGGCAGCCGATCTGGAGAAGGCTGGACCGCTGATCCGGCGGGCGTTCGAGGCGGCCTGACGCAAGAGGAAGGGCGGCTGGTGCATCTGTTTCTCGATGCACCAGCCGCCCTTGTCCGTCTGCGGTCCGTCGGCCCCGGTCCGGTCGCTCTCATACTCATGCCTCCGGTCCTGCCAGGACGAAGCCGTCCTGGGTCAGCTCCGCTCGGAGCCTCGACTCAGCGACATCGGCGTAGTGCGAGGACAGCTCGACCCCCAGGAACTGCCGGCCCTCACGCAAGGCGGCGACGCCTGTGGAACCGCTGCCGGTGAAGGGATCCAGGACGGTGCCGCCTTCGGGGCAGATCTGCACGAGCTGCTGCATGATCTCGACCGGCTTCTGGGTGATGTGGACCCGGTCCTTGCGGGGCTGGGAGGCGATGAAGTGGCCGGGCAGGTAGAGGTCCCGGTCCTTTTCGAGGCTGCCCTTGACGCCCCAGACGATGAACTCGGCCGACTGCTTGAACCCTCCCTTGCGGGGCCGGCTGGCGGGCTTGATCCAGGGGATCGTGCCGCTCCAGGTCCAGCCCGCCATCTGCAGGGCGTCGGACGTCGTCGGCTCCTGGCGCCAGTCGGAGAAGACCATGGCGACGGAGTGCTCGGTCGCGGCCCGGTACGCCTCGGTGAGCAGTGCGGTCAGCCAGCTTCGATAGCTCCGCTGGTCGCGGTTCTCGCCGGGGAAGTTCTGCAGGTCGTGGGCCGATCCGGCCGTGACGTACTTGGCGCGGGCGGTGCGGCCGGTGCGGTCCGAGCTGGTGCGTCCGCCGGAGTTGTACGGAGGATCGGTGATGACGGCGTTGACGCTCTCGTCCGGGAGGGTCTTCAGCACGGTGAGGGCGTCGCCTCGGTGCAGCGTGTAGTTCATGCGCGGGGCCTCTTTCAGGACGCGACGGGACTCGGCTAGCTCCGGACGGCGGTCAACAGCGGCCGTCCGGAGTGGGGTTGCGCCGGAGGTTAGACGCGATTTCCGGCCGCACCTAACGAGCCTGTGCAGTGCCTCGGGCCCGGGTCCGGGGGTCGTTTGGTGCGGCCGGAATCCCGGTCTACTGTCTCGCCACGTCGCCGAGGCGGAGCCCAGCTCCACCAGCGCTGACCTGTGCCGATCCGTGTTGCCGTGTCCAAGGACATGGGCCGGAAGGCGCGTTGATCCCCCGTTCCCGAAGCCCGTGAGGAGACCCGGTGCACCACCTGAGATTACGAGCGCGGCTGACTGCCGCGCGTGGCCTGAACCCGGTGCCCGGGAGCTACCAACTCCCCTGACCCGGGCCCGCCCTGAGAGGCGGATTCACATCGGCGCGGTGCCGACGGCTTTGCACGAGAAGTCGGCACCGCGCCTCCTACGAACCGCGAGGAGCCGCTGCGATGCAGCACGCCCTGGTACGCCCACGTCCTGATCCAGCACAGTTGCCTGGCCGGGCTGTCCGCCCCGGCGAACGGCAACACCGATGAAGAAGACCACCGGAGCGGTCGTCGGTCTCTTCGCCTCCGGTCCGCTTCTGCTGGCCGTTCCGATCCTCGCAGTCGGGGCCGGAACCGCTGCAGCCTCCTGCTCGACCGGCGGTCCACGGGCTGTGGATACCTCGGCCGTTGCCGCTCAGGTCAAGGCGATCCTGGACGGTGGCGGCAAGGGCACGGTCTCCGTGCCGGGTCTGGAGGACCCGGCGGAGCAGGTCCCCAACGCCAAGGCCATCCAGGCCACCGGCGTCGCGATGAACATCCCGGCCCGGGGCCAGATCGTGGCCCTGGCGACCGCCCTGCAGGAGAGCGGCTTGCGGAACTTGACCTACGGCGACCGCGATTCACTGGGCCTGTTCCAGCAACGACCGTCCCAGGGATGGGGCACCGCGAACGAGATCCTCGACCCGGTGCACGCCTCGACGATGTTCTACGAGGCACTGGAGAAGGTCTCGGGCTGGCAGTCCCTGTCCGTCACCCAGGCCGCCCAGGCGGTGCAGAAGTCCGGCTTCCCCGAGGCTTACGGGAAGTGGGAGCCTCTGGCCACCGCCTTGCAGCAGGCGATCGAGCCGCTGTTGTCGAAGGCCGGCGGCGCATCGCCGAGCCCCTCGCCATCCGGCTCGGACAGCACGGCCAGCGCTCCGCCGAGTGCCGCGGGCAGTTGCACCGCCGATGGGGACGGCACCGACTTCGGAACCATCCCGCCCGGCGCGGTGCCGGCCGGATACAAGATTCCGGCTGACGCTCCACCCAAGGTCCAGACGGCGATCCACTGGGCGCTCGGCCAACTCGGCACTCCGTACCAGTGGGGCGGGAGCTGCACGGACTCCCACGGGAGCGACCCCATGGGCCGCTGCGACTGCTCCTCCCTGATGCAGCAGTCGTACAAGGCCGCCGGGGTCGCCCTCTCGCGGACGACGTACACGCAGGTCAAGGAAGGCAAGCCGGTATCGGTCGACGCTCTCCAACCCGGTGACCTCGTCTTCACCGAGGGGACTGCCGAAGTCCCAGAACACGTCGGGATGGCCATCGGCCAAGGGTTGATCGTGAACGCCCCGCACACCGGCGACGTGGTCCGCCTCGCGACCCTCGCGTCCTGGAAGCCGCAGATTCTCGCGGCCCGTCGAATCGTCTGACCGGTGCTTCTCTCCCGCCCTCTTCCTGCTCCCCCTTCCTGCGCCGGCTTCGCCCATCGGGCTTTGACCTGCGTTTAATCGAACTGGAGTTCACAACCATGTTTCTCGCTGACAAAGTCGTCCAGCTCGCCTACGACCCCGGGATCAAGCCGAACGGGGGCGGGCTGCCGGGCCTGGCGGTCCTCAAGCAGGTGATGGGCTCGATCAACCTCTTCGGGATCATCGTCGTGGTCGGCGCTCTCGCCGTCAGCGCGGGCGTGTGGGCCTGGGGCCACCACTCCGGCGGCCACCAGGCCGAGGCGAACGGCAAGAAGGGCGTGTTGGTCAGCGCCGGCGCGGCCCTCCTGCTGGGTGCCGCGAACGGTGTGGTGGCGTTCTTCAGCACGCTGGGGAGCCAGGTCCACTGATGTCTCCCCGTTCCACAAATCCCGGCGGCGCGTCTCGCGTGCGCCGCCGGGCGCTGCTCGGCACCGCTGTCCTGGTGGTGCTCGTCGCCCTCGCCGGCCTAGCCGCCCACCTCACCCGCGACGGCATGACCGCATCCAAGGTTCCTACGGCGCATGCGAGTTCGGCTACCCCGGCCTCCCCGACCGCTCCTGCTTCTGCTTCGTCACCTCCGCACAACGGCCGCGGGGACCTGCCCGTTCCCCCGTCCACGCACGACCCGATCACCTTCGGTAAGGCGGCAGCCGCGGCGCTGTGGTCCTACGACACCCGCGCCTACTCCCAGCACGAGCTGCTGGCCGCCCTGCACGGGTGGCTGACCAGCGAGACGAAGTACGCCGATACCGCCTCGGTTGACACGCTCGTCCCCTCGCGCTTGCTGTGGAAGGAGATGGCCGCCAACGGCCAGTTGGCCACCGCCAAGGTGAACGAGGCGCACTTCCCCGACTCGTTCACCCAGGCCCTCCAGGCGGACCCCGGGGCGATCACCACCGCGTACGTCTACGCCGTGACGGTCTCCGGCAACCAGTCGATCGCCTGGAACGGCTCGCCGCACGGCGGCACCGAGAACCGCGTCACCACCCTCGCAGTCCAGTGCCGCCCCTCCCGTCCCTGCGCCTTGGCCGGTGTCCTGTCGGCCGTCGCGCCCTGACCCCCGCCCCAGAAAGGAGGTATCACCATGGGAGTCTGCGACTTTCCGCTGATGGACAAGGTCTGCGGCGCCGTCGACTTCGCCACCAACCCCGCCGGGACCGTCACCGACGGCATCGGGGCGTGGATCGCGAAGTCAGCTGGTGAGCTGGCCGCCAGCGCGGCCGATCTCGCCGCCAAGGCCGTCAACGAGACCACCGCCATCGATCTCAACGCCGGTTGGTTCCGGGACAACTACGAGCTGCTGTTGCCCATCGGCCTCGCCCTGACCGTCGGCACGTTCTGCATCCAGTTGATGCTCGCGGCCTGGCGACGGGACGAACGCGCCCTCGCTCAAGCAGCGATCGGCACGATGACCGGCGTCCTCTTCTCCTTCTGCGCCGTCGCCTTCACCTCCGTGGCCATCACGGTGGTCGACGCCCTGTCCGACGGACTGTTCCAAGCAGCCAACAGCTCCGTGGACGACGCGATCCGACGTGTCGTCAAGGTCAACGAGTTGGGGGCGATGTACGGCCTCGGGTGGGGCGTCCCAGCCCTGGTCGCCCTCGGCTGTGCGATCGGCGCCTTCATGTACTGGGGCGTAATGGTCGCCCGCAAGGTCGGCGTCCTGATCATGGTCGCCCTCGCGGTCTTCGCCGGATCCGGCGGCGGCTGGGAGGTCGCCAAACGCTGGCGGAGGGGCTGGATCGAAGCCACCGCCACCCTCGTCGTGTCGAAACTGCTGATGACCGTGGTCTTCCTGATCGGCGTCTCGGCCATGGGCAAGTCCGACGCCAAGGACGGAATGGCCGCCCTGTCCGACGCGATGGCCGGCATCGTCGTGATGATCCTGGTCCTGCTCTGCCCGTACGCCACCTACAAGTTCGTCCACTGGGCGAGTGACGGCGGCGGACACGACGACCTGCACCGTACCGGCGTCGCCGGCATGGCGGTCGCCGCAGGCGCCGCGAAGACCGCGGGCAGCCTCGCGATGCAGGTCGGCACCGGCACTCCCGCTCCGCAGGGGCCGAGCAAGGTCCCCGGCGCGGGCAGCGACGGTGTCGCCTCCGGCATCAACCCCACCGGCGGCAACCTGAGCAAGGAGGGCATCGACGCCGGGCCTCCGAAGCCGCAGACCCGCTTCCGGTACGGCGAGAACCCGAACGCCTCCGGCGACAAGGGCCGCGCCCTGATCCAGCGCCCCGGCATCCCCGCGCTGATCACACGGCCTGCCGACACCCAAGCAGGAGGCTCGGAGGGGAACGCTCATCCCGCCGCCGAGCCCGCTGGCGCGTCGATTCCCGGCAGCAGCCTGACCCGCGCAGGTACCGCTCCGCCCGCTGGCCCCACCGCACCGCCGCCGCCCTCGACCGGTCCTTCGGCGACCGGCTCCCCGACTCCAACGAGCTGGGTCTACCCCAACCAGCCGCCGTCCGGGTCCTGACCCACAACCACCCAGGGGGCGGGCTGCGTCCCTCCAGCCCGCCCCCCTATCCCTGACCACCCGAGTCGGAGTCCTGCCATGACCTCCAGAAAAGCGCCACGCCATCCGTCTTTTCCCGCCCGCTCCCACTGTCTGGAACCGCCTTGTCTGACAACCCCCAGGCCGAAGTCACCACGGCCACAGTGAAGTTCCCACACCGCAGCAGGCGCGGCATCCTGCTCGGCCTGACCGCCCCGCAGTTGATCGTCGTGAGCCTCACCGGCCTGCTCCTGCTCGCCGTGATCCTCGCCCGTGGCGTGGTCGGTGCTCTCGAACTCATCCCGCTGTGGGCCGGCATCGCCCTGCTCGTCTTCGTACGCTACCGAGGCCGGGCCCTGGCCGACTGGGCTCCGATCGTCACCCGGTACGCGCTCCGCCGGATGCGGGGCCAGCTGATCTGGCTGTGCCGGCCATCCCGCCGCCCGGTCCGCGAAGGACTCCTCCACCTGCCCGGGACCGCCGCCAGCCTGCGCGTGGTCACCGCACCCGACCGCCGGTACGGCGCCGTCCACAACCCCCACACCGGCACGCTGACCGCCGTCGTCATGGTGTCCTCCCGCGCCTACGCGCTGCTCGACCCGGGCACCCAGAACGCCAACGTCAACGGCTGGGGCCGTGCGCTGGCCGCACTGGCCCGCACCGGTCAGGTCGCCCGGATCCAGGTGATCGAGCGCACCGTGCCGGACTCGGGCGACGCCCTTCGCCGGTACTGGGAAGAGCACGGCCAACCCGATGCCCCGGTGGCTGGCCAGGTCTACAGCGAGCTGATCCAGAGCGCCGGCCCGGCCGCGGCTCCACACGAGGCGTACGTCGCCATCTCGCTGGACGCCAAGGCCGCCAGGCGCCTGATCAACCAGGCCGGAGGAGGTCTGACCGGATCCTTCAGCGTCCTGGCGCAGTTGACCTCGACCTTCGACCAGGCCGCGCGCACCGCCGGGCTCAACCCCACCGGCTGGCTCACCGCCCACGAGATCGCGGCAGTCGTACGAACGGCGTACGACCCCAAGGCACTTGCCCCACTGGACCGTTGGTCCTCCTCCGGGCGCCCCGAGGCCGACCCCGCCGCCGCCGGCCCCGTCGTGGTCGTCGAGAAGTCGGACCACATCGCGACCGACTCCGCCGTCCACTCGACGTACTGGGTGGAGAACTGGCCCCGCACCGAGACGTCGGCGGGCTTCCTACACCAGCTGCTGTTCACCGCCGGGGTGCGGCGGACCCTCTCGCTGTCGTACGAGCCGAAGGGACTGGACGCCGCCCTGCGCGATGTCCAGCGCAAGAAGGCCAGCGTGATCGCGGACGCCGCCGAGCGGGCGCGGCGCGGCCAGGTCGACTCCGAAGCGGACTCCATCGAGTACCAGGACATCAAGTCCCGGGAGCGCCAGCTCATCGCGGGCCACGCGGACGTCGCCCTGACCGGCCTGCTGACCGTCTCGGCCGACTCCGAGGAGGAGCTTCGTTCCGCCTGCGCGGTCGTGGAGACCGCGGCGGTCGGCGCCCAGCTCGACCTCAGGCCGCTCACCTGGCAACAGGCCGAAGCGTTCACCGCCGCCGCCATGCCGCTCGCCCTCGCCGCCTGATGCCGGCCCTCCTCCCTTCCGAAAGAGCACCCCCATGTCCCGCACCGCCAGCCCGACCGCGCAGGACTTCGTGCCCTTCGCCACCGCCGCGCTCGACTTCCACCGCGCGCTCAACGTGCCAGGCGGTCCCCTCGTCACCACCCGCGCCGAGCTGGACGCCCTGCACGCCCACCTCGTCTCGCTGCACGGCCTGCTCGATGCCCACGCCACCCGCACAGGCCAGCTCGTGCCGATCGAGGGAGACCAGCTCAACGCCGCCCGCACCCGGATCTGGCAGGCCGCCGACCACGTCCACGCCGCCTACCACGCGGCCCCCCAACCCCGTTCCGGCGAGGTCCCCGACCGCGAAGCGTGCCAGGCCGGCCTGCCAGAAGGCGCACCGGAGCTGACCATCTGCCAGCGCCACCAGCGCACCGCACACCTGGTCCGACGCCGCACCACCCCCGCTGACCTCCACGCCCCGTTCACCGGCCTCGTCCGCCACTGACCCCGCATTCCGTCTGGAGAACCGTTCATGCCCCGTACTCGCGCCAGCGCCTCCCACCTGTTCGTCCCCCGCAGGGCATCGCGGGCCGAGCAGCGCGCCGCACGCGCCGGTTTCGCCGAAGCCCGGCGCCAGGCCCGCCTCGCCGAAGCCCCGCCCAGGCGCCACGACGAGGAGACCCTCGACCCGGAGCTGCGGCCCACCTATCCGCCGTCCGGTCGCCCCGGCTCCTCCTCAGCACGCGGCGGCAAGCTCAGCCTGCCCGCCCACCGGATGACCACCGCCACCGTGTCCGGCGCCTACCCCTTCCTCGCCGAAGGCGGCCTGGGCGCGGAGGGCATCTTCATCGGCCGCGACGTCCACGCGGAGGCCGCGTTCTGCTACGACCCGTTCTCGCTGTACAGCAGCGGCCGGATCGAGGGCTTCACCAACCCCAACGCGGTCCTGGCCGGGATCATCGGCATGGGCAAGTCCGCGCTGGCCAAGTCCATCGCCACCCGGGCAATCGCCCACGGTTACCGGGTCTACGTGCCCTGCGACCCCAAGGGCGAGTGGACGGCCGTCGCGCAGGCTCTCGGCGGCTACAGCATCGCGCTGGGGCCGGGGCTCCCGGGCAGGCTGAACCCCCTGGATGCTCCGGCCCGGCCCGTCTCGGTGAGCGAGGACGACTGGTCGACCGAGGTCCGCAAGCGCCGTCTCTTGCTCCTGGCCGGCCTCGCGCGCACCGTGCTGAAGCGCGATCTCCAGCCGATGGAGCACACGGCCCTCGATCTCGCGCTGGACCTGGTCGTCACCGAAGCCGAGGCAGGCGGCACCGTGCCCCTGCTCGGCGAGATCGCGCACACGCTCGGCTCGCCCGAGCTCCTCGACCGGGCCCTCGGCAACCAGGCCGGGCGTATGGGGGCCGCAGCGCAGGACCTCGCGCATGCCCTGCGCCGTCTGGTCCACGGCGACTTGAGCGGCATGTTCGACGCGCCCTCGACCGTGGCCTTCGACCCGACCACCCCGATGCTGTCCATCGACCTCTCCCGTCTGGGCGGCTCGGGCGACGACACAGCACTGGTCCTCGCGATGACCTGCGCGAGCGCCTGGATGGAGTCCGCGCTCGCCGACCCGGACGGCGGCCGACGCTGGGTGATCTACGACGAGGCATGGCGCGTTATGAGGCACGTCGGCCTGCTGGAGCGCATGCAGAGCCAGTGGAAGCTCAGCCGAGGGCTCGGCATCGCCAACCTGATGGTCATCCACCGCCTCAGTGATCTGCTGAGCGCGGGCGACGCCGGCTCACGCGGCCGGGTACTGGCCGAGGGCCTGCTCGCCGACTGCAGCACCCGCATCATCTACCGCCAAGAGCCCGACCAGCTCGCCGCCGCCGCGTCGCTGCTCGGCCTGACCGGTATCGAAACGCAGGCCGTGTCCGCCCTGACCAAGGGCCGGGGCCTGTGGAAAGTCGCTGGTCGGAGCTTCATCACGCAGCACATCCTGCATCCGGCCGAGCGCGAACTGTTCGACACGGACGCCCGGATGCATACCAAAAGCACCGAGTTCACCGCAACTGATGCTTCCTCAATTTCCAGGCTGCGCAAGGAGGCGCGGCAGTGAGCCTCCGTGGGGTCACGGGTTCCCTGTTCGGTGCGGTCGAGGACGCCACCCCGCCCCAGCGCCGCCCAACGACCGGCCCGGCTGCGAGTCCGGACAGCGGCATACCGGCAACTGACGGGTACGACCGCCTCGCCGCAGCCCGGACCGAGGAGTTCACCGACCTGTTCCGCGAGGTCGTCACCGAGGAGTTCGGCGCGGTGGCCCGCCTGCATCAGATGCTCGAAACCGCCTCCGAGTGGTGTCGCACCCACGGTGCCCGAAGCAGCGCGTCCGAGCTGGAAGTCATCGCCTCCCGGCTGACCGACCTCGGGGAGGAGTTGCATCTCGTCGCGGAGAACGTCGACCACGAGATCCGCTTTCGGTCGCACCAAGCGGCAGCAGGGGTCCGCTTCTCGCCAGCGGCGTCGGCCCGGGGAACTTCCCCCGGCCAGCAGAGCGACGCTCCGGCTCCGGTCCCGCCATCCGTCACGCGCTCGCTGCCGCGTTCGCGGTGAGGCACCCGTACAGAAACGAGTAACGCCATGCCTACTTCTCCCGACTCCTCCGCCACCCCTGACCGCCGGCCGCAAGATGCCGACGAGCGGGCGGCATGGCGGGCGCGTGTCCAGGCCCTGGCTTACGCCGCCGACGGCATCAGGCAGGCTTCGGACCAGTGGGACGCGGTCTCCGACTCGTACTGCGACGAGGACGGCTGGCCCGTCGATGAAACCGGGTACGCCGACGGCAAGGTGGCCCGGGACGCCGCCGCCTGGGAGCACGTCGAGACCTTCCTGGCCCACGGCCCCGAAGTCCTCGCCACTGTCCGGGCCGCCACGCAACCGGCCGACTACCTCGACGGCCCGATCAGCACCGACCTGCTGCGCCTGCGGGGCATCGACTCCGTACTGGAGCGAGCAGGCGAGATCCGCCGCGAGTGGGATCAGGTCATCGCGCTCATGGAGGGGTCCATGCCCGGGTCGCGGGAGCTCTACGAGGAACGAGCCCGCGAGATCCGCAACTCCGAAGGCTGGCACTACGCCGACGAACTCAGCTACAGCGGAGCGGCGTTGGCCAGGGCTGCCGATCACCTGACCGACCGGATCGGCGTCGGCCAGTCCGCGCACACCGAGCGGGTCCAAGCGGCCTTGGCCCGATCCACCCACGGCCAGCACGGTGCCTCTGCCGCTTCGCCGCCCGCCTCGGCGGTGCCCGACCCCCCGGCCGTGCGCCGCTCGCGCTGACGCCTCTAGCACCGACCTCCGGCGAGGCCAAACCGTCCGATCGCCGGATCCTCGACGAACGCCACCACCCTACAGTCCCCACCCGGCTGCGGCTTCCCCCCGTCGTCGACCGCTGGGGACGGCCGACCACGGAGAAGCCCACATGCGCCCCGATCAGACCCTGGTCACCCTCCAGCGCGAGGGCACACGCGTCACGGCGCGCACCAGCGAACCCTTCGACCTGGCAGCCTCCGTTGGCACGTCGGAGTATGACCACCCGTACAGCCACCTGACCGCGCCGCTTCGGCAACGCGGACTGTCCTGCACCGTCGAGTACGGCCTCAGCGACCACATCGTCCACGCCGAACTTCCCGACGGCAGCGCCCTGATCATCTCTCCGCCCCAGGAACCGCCCACCGACCATCCGCCCGGGTATCCGGAGAGTTGGTTGGTGACGCGCGGGCATCCCGACGACTCCACGCTCCACGAAGTGATCTACGACTCGGAGCCCGACGGCCCCCACGCCCGACATGGCGGCAGCATCCCCCGCCTGCTCGCCGCCATCGACACCCGCCTGGATCAGCTCGGCCTACCGCCCCGACCGGAACCGCGGCGACCTGCCCACGAGAGCGGCGCCGACGCGGTGCTCCACCGTGCGGGCTTCGTCCCCGTCGTGCTGTTTCGCGAGCGCTTCCACCGGCTGCCCTTCGCCATGACCCACCTGGCCGAGCAGCGACAGATGGTGACCCGGGCCGTCGACATGCTTCAGGCCGAGGGTTTCGACGTCTCGTGCGATCCCGGCCTCCTCGACCCCAGCCTGCCGCCCCCTGGCGATCAGGGGCTCAACCTCGGCGACCGGCTCGGTCACCTGACCCAGTCCATCCGGTCGGCGGCGCACACGGGCGAGGTCGTCGCCGCACTGAGCGAGCTGACCGCTCCCGCTGACGGCGTTCTCCAGCGTCTCGTGGAGTCCCTCGACACGACGGCCGAGTGGTGGGAGGGCCTGGGCGAACCCGCCGATCCCCACTACGCGAACCGGCTGCGTTACATCGCCAAGAAGCTCGACTCCTACGCGTTGGACATTCGGTCCATGCGTGGCGAACTGGCCGACCGGCATACCGACCACCCCAACAGGGCCCAGAGCCGGGCGGAGCGGAGCGCACCGGAGGAACCAGCGGTGTCCCGAGTCGCCGCCGCTCTCGCGGTCTCGCCGACCGCACGGCGCACGACCCCACCCGCGCTGCCGTCAGCTTCAGCCGCACCTTCCTCCCTGCCTCCCGCCCGCCCTTCGTCCGCACCCGGTCGCTGACCGCTGCCCAGCTTGGAGCCCGCCATGTCCCGCACCAGCAGAACCGCCCCCGCCCTCGACCGCCCCTCGTCCCCTGCACTCACCGGATGGACCCGCCATGCCCGCCCCCGAGCACGACCCGCTTCCCGACATCGCGGTCGGGCGCCACCCCGACTTCGGCATCGTCGCTTCCAACCCCAAGCAACTGGCGGCAAGCGCCTGGGTGTTGAAGGGGCTCGACTTCCACCCCGTCCCCGACCACCCCAACCTGTACGCGCTGGCCAACCAGCAGCATGATGGGCAGGGCCGTGCCACCCGGGCCGTCGCGTTGCTGCGCAAGGCCGGCTACCGGGTCGACGTGGACGCCGCGTTCGACCCCTCGCCGGCCTCCGGACCAGCGCCCGCCCGCGACCGGCCCCCGCGCTTCGAGCCGGACGTCGCGTTCGCCGAGCATCCGCAGCTCGGCGTGGTCGCCGCCACCGCCGACAGTTCCTCCGCTCTCGGCGGCCCGCTCATCCTGGAAGAGCACGGCTGGCGGCACAACCCGAGCCTGGACATCTACACGCTGCCCATCACCACCGGCCGCAGCGAGGCGCTCGGCAAGGTCGCCACTGCCACGCTGGCGATGCAGCGGGCCGACCTCCAGGTGGCCGTGCAGCCCCTCCTCGCCCGGGACGTAGCAGCGCGCCGCTCACCCGCGCCTACGACGGCAGCACGCCATCAGCGCAGTCAGGGCTTCACCACTCACAAGCTCCCGATGAGCGCCATCGCGCTCGCCGCCAGTCCCACCCGCGCCGGCCTGCCGGGTCAGGCGCCGGTTGCCGCGCCCGCCGCCTCTGGCCCGGCGGCCCGCCCGGTGGACCCGCGCATCGCGTTCTCCCGCAACCGCTGACCCAACTCCTGTAAGGAGCAGTTCCCATGGCCGTGAAGACCCTTTGGCGGATCACCCATTCCTGTGGACACCAGGCTGAGCGAGACCTGTCCTCCCGGGCGGCCGACCGTCGCGCGGGGTTCGCCGAGTGGCTCGCCAAGCAGGAGTGCACCGATTGCTGGCGGGCCGCGAGGGATGGCGACGAGCAGGACAAGGCCGCCTGGCTGGAGGCCAAGCGCGCCGAAGAGCAGGCCGAGTCCGACACCTGGTCGCAGCAGTACCGAATGCCGCCCCTCGAAGGCCGCGAGCGCGCCGTCGCCTGGGGCGTGCGCTGCCGCCACCAGGTGCTGGCTGCCGCGTACACCACTCTGGTCCTCGAAGGCGGGACCAGCGAGGCGGAGTGGGAGGAGATCGAGCAGGCGGCTCGTACGATCACCCGCGCCGGCTGGTGGATTGATCAACGCTCCTCGGAGCCCGGCGACCTGACCGAGCTGCTCGAGGCGGCCACCGGGGCGGACCGGCCCACTGAAAACCCCCACTTCTGACGTCCGATGCCCCGCTTCGGCGGGGCACCGGATCGCTCACCCTGCCAGTGATGCGGACATGACTGGTCCGCTTGCCGACCCCACCGCGGCGAACCTGGCTTGGCCCCCTACCTCACGACCTAGTCGCCGGAGTTGACGGCCCAAGGACACCATCGTCCTGCCGTACCGGGCACGGCTTCTCCGAGGAGCAGGCGGCATTGGCGTTACCCGGTGATTGCCTGGACGACCTGGTCCCCGAGGTGGAGCAACTCCGCACTGGCCACACTCGCGCCAGTTTGCATGAGCGCAATCTTGATTCTCTGCCAAGCGGTCGCACGCTGCGCGGAGTCTTGCCCACTGTCATCAAGAACCGCCACGGCTTGGGCGTACTCCTGACGCTGGGCTTCAGCCACATGCGGCTCCAAAGCACGCAACTGCGCAACCAAACCGTGCCCTGGCCGCGGCGCGGGCACCCGTCGAACGCGGCGTCGCCCGTCTGAAGTCCTGGCAGATCTTCCGCAGATCCCGGTGCAGCCCCAACCGCATGACGGCAATCGCCAAGGCCATCCTCACCCTGGAGTGGCAACGCTGAAGAAGCACATTGTGTTAGCCGCTGGAAGGAGCTTCAGCTCTTTGCGCTAAACAGGTCTACCACCAACGGCATACCTGACTTCCATTCGAAATTCTCTGTACCACTTCGACGCCCTCAGCTCCAGGATCGAGCGGCGCATCTGGTCCATATCAAGTTCGCCTTTACTGTACTTTCCGACATCCTCCAGGAAAGACAGCGCTTCCTTGCGCGGCCTATGATTCCTAACGATCGAAATTAATTCCTTTGGGATGGGCACCCCGGGCCCAATCTTCGCGTAAAGCGACCGCGAGAAGTAGACATGCAGAATTACTTTGCAAAAGTGCGAACGCCCCGTCCCCGGGAGGATATTACCCGAGTGGAGGCTAAACAGCACAGCCTCTCCAAGCAGTCCGGCCGCCTCGCCACGAAAAGCCGTTGCGTGCGTCCGGGAAACCAGAAGAGCTTCTTCAAGCTCATAAAGAGAGCGAGGCGATGTGACCGCCGACACAAGGGCGCGATAGGCTCCCAGTGAGCGGTGCCCAATTGCGCCCATGAATCCGATGGTGACGAGCCTCCTTCCATCGCTCGCGTGCTCAAACTGTGGCAATCTCCAGAGCAGCTCCCGCTCCATTCCCTCGGGATCACGCGTGTAACAGGTGGTCGCCACCCACATATAAGCCTCACTTTCGCGAGGGTCCGGAGATGTTTTTGCGATATCCTCCAGCTTTGATTCCAACTCGAGCAGTTTTACGGCTTGCTCCTCGCGCTTCGAGCACAAAAACGAATCTAGAGGTTCAGAACGGACCATTGGGAAGATCGGTGAAACAATCCACGAGTTACCAACTCTACTGTCCTCCGGCGTTACGGCACCTATGTTTTTCACATCTGCATTAGGTGCTTGCGTGAGGACTGCAGTGCCGCCTCGCCGAGCATCGAGCATCGAAAGCGTGGGGCGCTGACTCGCGTTATAGGGCAGCTCGCGATCTGT